>CAXTTH010000047.1:0-9977 GCA_964247035.1 uncultured Acetobacteraceae bacterium | reverse complement strand
CGCCGCTTGCCGGTCCGCACCGGCATGGCCAGCTACGACGTGGTGGTGGGCGAGGGATTGCTGGCCCGCGCCGGGGCGCTGCTGGCCCCCGTGCTGCCGCAACGCCGCGCCGTGGTGGTGAGCGACACGACGGTCGCAGCGCTGCATGCCCCGGCACTGATGCAGGGGCTGGCGCAGACTGGCATTGAGGCCACGCTGCTGAGCGTGGCGCCGGGAGAGGCGTCCAAGTCGCTGGCAGTGTTCGGGGACCTGGTGGACCGCTTGCTGAACACGGGGGCGGAGCGGCGCACGGCCGTGCTGGCGCTGGGCGGCGGGGTCGTGGGAGACCTGGCCGGGTTCGTTGCCGCCACGGCGCTGCGCGGGCTGCCGTTCGTGCAAATCCCGACCACGCTGCTGGCCCAGGTCGATTCCGGCGTGGGCGGCAAGACCGGCATCAACACTGGCCGCGGCAAGAACCTGCTGGGCGCGTTCCACCAGCCCCACATGGTCATCGCCGACACCGCGACCCTCGCCACCTTGCCGCCGCGCGAGAAGCGGGCCGGGTATGCCGAGGTGGTCAAGGCCGGGCTGATCGGCGACGCCGGGTTTTTTGCCTGGTGCGAGGCGCACGGCGCCGCCGTGGTGGGCGAGGACCGGGACGCGCAGGCGGAGGCGGTGCTGCGCGCCTGCGCGTTCAAGGCCGCCGTGGTGGGCGACGACGAGCGCGAGGAGCACCCCAGCGACGGCCGCGCCCTGCTCAACCTGGGCCATACGTTCGGCCACGCGATCGCGGCGGAATGCGGCTATGGCGCCGTGCTGCACGGCGAGGCGGTGGCCATCGGGCTGGGCCTGGCGTTCCGCCTCTCCGCCGCGCTCGGCTATTGCGACAGGTCAGCCGCGGACCGGGTGGAGGCGCACCTCGCCTGCATCGGCCTGCCCTCCGAGCTATCCATGCTGAACCGCCGCTTCTCCACGGCGCGCCTGCTGGACCGGATGCGGCGGGACAAGAAGATGCGTGACGGCCAACTGCACTTCGTGCTGGCGCGCGGCGTGGGCGAGGCCTTCACGGCCGCCGACGTGCCGCCCGAGGCGGTGGCGGCGGTGCTGCGCCAGACAGGATGCAGCGACTAACTGACGGACTGCAGCTCACCGTCAAAGTCCAGGCTAGATGCCAAGCCAAGCTAGCGCCTTGCCTGTCGTATTCGCGGCGTTGTGCGCCAGGACGCAGCCGAGCAAGCTTCCAGATCGCAATTTTATGAGGCCCATCAAGAGAGCAATCGGCAGCACGAAGGCGATTGGAAACCATGAGATTCGCAGATGGCCATCATCAAGAGTCAACGCATGAACGGCCGTGAACCAGAGCGAGGTCACCAGCAGGGCAAGCCATTGCGCCCTTTGATCCTTCGAGTCGACTGAGAAGGCGCGCAACAGAAGCGCCATCCCGACGCCACGGAAGGCGAGCTCCTCGTCAATTCCGGGCATGGAAGCCTGGAAAAGAAAAGCCTGTGCGCCCGGCCGGGAGCCTGGGCCGATTAGAAGCTCAACCCCGGCCATGAAACCCGAGGCGATCACGATGCCGAAGCCTGACAGCCACCAAGCCTGGGATGTTGCTGGAAACCTGAGGCCTGTCTCGTCGCTTGTCAGGTTGAACAGCCGAACGGCAGCTAAGCTGAACGAGATACCGAGCGCCTTACCGATCCAATTCCATTCGCCGATGTGCCAATTGAGTGCCACCGGCAGGAGTAGGACGAACGTGTAAACAGCGGCGAACGCGAGGAGCCTGATGAAAGAGCGGCATTCGCACTTTCCCGCAAAGGGCGTTGCGAAACCAATGAGCAGACTTACGACACAGACGTTGAGGATCGTGTAGGCGACGAGGGTTTTCACAGGCTGCTAAGATAGCCTCTCCAAGAGCGCTCAAGCCGGAGTTTGAACCGTACTCCCTGCGGCAAACAACCAGAAAGCACCGCTCTCACCAAACATATGGGCCTTCACGCGAGCATCGGAGGATGTGCCAGCGTAAAGTTCAGAGAAGCCTGTTGCCGCTGATTTATCGACCGGCGCAAGGCGGCTTCGCACCGTACCGGGTGCGAGGCCTGGCATCAATCAGGCGAAGCGTCGCTTCACCGCCCGCTTCGTCACCGCCCGAGCCACCAATGACGGCCCGACGAAGAACGGCGACGTGGCCAGCATCTTCAGGCTGATCGCGCCGACCAGCAGCAGCCCCGCAGCCACCACGTCGCCCTGGCGGCTGGTGTAGATATCCCGCTTGGTCTTCGCGATGCTGTCGAAGCGGCCATGCGCGCCCTGCTCGCTGCCGGGGGCAGGCTTGTACAGGTTGCCCTCCGTCTGCTCCATCGGCGTGTCGCTCAACTGGCCGCTGTAGCCGGTCTTGGACAGCATCTTGTCCAGCAGGCTCGGCGCCAGCCGCGCGGCCAGGATGGTAGGCGGCGTGCTGCTGCCCACGAACACGTCCCGTCGCTTGTGGGTGGCGGCGAACACGATGGCGTCCGCGGCCACCTCTGGCTGGTAAGGGCTGGGCGCCTTGGTCTGCCGCCCGGTCTTGTTGCGCGCCCAGTCGAACTGCGGCGTGTTGATCGCCGGCAGGTGCACCATGGTCAGGTGGACGGGACTCTTGTCGTGGATCAGCTCGGCCCGCAGCGACTCGGTGAAGCCGCGCAGGGCGAACTTGGCGCCGCAATAGGCGCCCTGGATCGGGATGGCGCGCCAGGACAGCACGGAGCTGACCTGCACGATGGCACCGCCGCTCATCCGCTTCAGCGCCGACAGGGTGCCGTTGACGGAGCCGAGGTAGGTCACCTCCGTCACCCGCTTCAGCTCGTCCGCCGTGAGGCCCTTGATGGGGCTGTAGACGGTCGCCATCGCGTTGTTGACCCAAACGTTGATCGGCCCGAGCGTGGTTTCCATCTCGTCTGCCGCCACTTCGAGCGCCTCGGCATCCGCCACATCCGCTACGACCGTGTGGACCCGTGCCCCGGACGCCTCCAGTTCCTTGCGCGCACGGTCGAGCCGCTCTGCGCCGCGGGCGATCAACCCCACCGCGTAGCCCTGGGCAGCGAAGGCCTGCGCCGCCGCCCGTCCGATGCCTGCACTGCCACCCGTGATGACCACAACCTGCGCCATGCGCTTATTCCTTGACTGGTTGAAGCGAGGTGGCGGCGGAGGCGGCGCACGCAACCCGGCTTCAGTTCGCGGTTGCGTGACCAGAGTCAGGAAAGCTGCAGCAACTGCGCTTTCAGGTAGGCGCTTTCCGGCAGGTTGGGGTGCACGGGGTGGTCTGGCCCTGCACCGCTGGTAAACAGCACCCGCGCTTCCCGCCGCGCCCGTTGCAGCGCCGCCGCGACCTGGCCGGCGAACGCGTCCAGCGGCGCATGATGGCTGCACGACGCCACGAACAGGAAACCGCCCGGCGCCACCATCGGCGCGGCCAGCCGGGTCATGCGGTTATAGGCGCGCAACCCGGCCTCGGCGTCCTTGCGGGACTTGGCGAAGGCCGGCGGGTCGCAGACCACCAGGTCGTACTGCTCACCCGCCGCGGCGAGCGCTGCCATTACGTCGAACGCGTCGCCACGCTGGACTGTCACCTGGGCGGACAAACCGTTGCGGTCCGCCGCCTCGCGGGCGCGATCCAGGGCGGGGGCGCTCGAGTCCACCAGCGTGACGGCGGCAGCCCCGGCAGCGGCGGCGCGCAGCCCGAATGCGCCGGTGTGGCAGAACACGTCCAGCACCCGCGCCCCCGTCGCCAGCGCCGCCACCCGGTCGCGGTTGGGCCGCTGGTCGAAGTAGAACCCGGTCTTCTGCCCTTCCAGCGGATCGACCGGAAAGCGCACGCCGCCTTCCTCCACCTCCGCTGCGGGGGCATCGCCGTGCAGCAGCCGGACTTCTTGCGGCAGCCCCTCCTGCAGCCGCGCGCCGCTATCGTTGCGCGCCACCACCGCCCGCAACGGCAGAAGCTCCACCAGGGCGGCCGTGATGCCCGGCAGCAGGCGGTCCATGGCGGCCGAGTTGGCCTGCACCACCGCCACGTCGCCGAACCGGTCAATCACCAAGCCTGGCAGCCGATCCGCCTCCGCGTGCACCAGGCGGTGGAACGGCCCGTCGCACACCCGTGCTCTCAGCGCCGCTGCGTCCGCGATGCGGGTGCGGGCCCAGGCGGCGTCAATGGCAGCCGCCGGGTCACGGTCGAGCAAGCGGGCGGCGATCAGGCTGTGCGGGTTGAAGGCATAGGTGCCGAACCGCCAACCCTCCGCGCTTTCCAGCCGCACTGGCGCTCCTGGCGGCCAGGCACGGTGATCCGGCGTCATGGCCACTTCGTTGCTGAACGCCCATGGGTGCCCGGCGCGCAGCCGGCGGTCCTGGCGGGGCAGCAATCGCAGCAGGGGATGGTCGGCCATGAACGGCAACCTACCAGCGCGGTTCCGCGCGGCCCAGCCTGGCCGGCCGCAAGCCGTGCTAAGGACAGATGCCCACGCCGAGGAGAACCCGTGATGGCTCAGCTGCGCATCGCCGAGATCATGACCCGCTTCGTTGAGTTCCTGGCCGCGGACGCGACCGTGCAGGATGCGGCGGTGATGATGGGCGAGCTGGACGTGGGCGCCCTGCCGATCGGCAGCGAGGCGGGCCTGGAAGGGGTGCTGACCGACCGCGACATCCTCTACCGCGTGGTGGCCGCCGGCCTGAACCCGGCTGCCACGCTCGTGCAGCAGGTCATGACGCAACCCGTGGTGGGGTGCAGCGAGGAAGACGGCGTGCAGGCCGCGCTGGACCTCATGGCTTCCAACAACATACGCCGCCTCCCCGTCTATGGCGCCACAGGCAAGCTGGCTGGCTGGGTCACGCTCGCGGACCTGTCCCGCCGGTTGCTGGTGGACAGCCGGATCCTGCAAGACGGGCTGCGCAACCTGACGGAGGCAGATGCGTAGCGATCCGCCGCCGCGCGCTTTCGCATGCTTGCTGCTTGGCGCAACAGATCGATCCATGTCCGGCCCACGGGGAATGCGCCCTGCATGGAAGCGTCAGCGCCGGTAGCGGCGGCCGATGCTGCGGCTGATGGTCTCGGGAATGGCAAGACGGGAGGCGAGGTAGGCCGCGAACGCCCGGTTGGTCAGGCCGCGCTGATCCACCGCCGCCATGGTGATGGCGTAGGCGGAGCCGGTCAGGTTGGCATCCCGCAGGGCGTCGAACACCACTTGCAGCGGGCGCGGGTTGGCAAGCAAGGCGGGCAGGCGTGCCGACAGGGACGTGCCACCGTTGGCCGCCTCGATGGCTGCCGCCGCTCGCCTGAGCTGCGCCTCACCCACGTCACCCCCAGCGGCCAGCGCCAGGGCCACCATCTCCAGCAGCAAGCCCGATTGAAGTGAATCCAGGGCCATGAAGTTCAGCGTGAGCGGGTGCAAGGTCTGGTTGCGGTTCTGCACCCAGCCGTGCAGCACCTTCTGCGCCAGCGTATCCCGCGGCGCGTCACCCCGGAGCGGATGCCGACGAGGCGGACGCCCAGGCGACGCAGCCGGCAGCAGCGCTTCCAACTCCTTCTCGGAGCCGGTTGGGATGAGCCTGGCCAAGCCAGTCACCTGCTCCAGCCCGGGCGCCTGGCCATCCCGGTTGCGCGCCGTCGCGAAAAGATGGTTGACGATCCGGCTGGCGAATCCCGGCATCCTAGTCCTTGGCAGGCGCCAGCGCGTCGATCTGCGTCAGCAGCTGGGAGAAGTCGACCGGCTTGGGGTGGTAGTCGTCGCAGCCCGCACCCAACGCCTTCTCGCGGTCGCCAGACATGGCGTGCGCCGTCAGCGCGATGATCGGCAGCCCCGCGCCGCCCGGGTCCGCCTTGATCGTGCGCGCCGCGGTCCAGCCGTCCATGACGGGCAGGTTCATGTCGAGGAGCACCACGTCCGGACGCTCCGCCAGCGCCTTCTCGACGCCTTGCTGCCCGTCATGCGCCAGGCTCACCTCAAATCCGCGCCGTTTCAGTCGACGGGACAGGAAGTCCCAGATTTCCTCATGATCCTCGACCAGCAAAATGCGCCTCATTGCTGCAAAGCCAGCGCTGGATGGCATACGCGCATCGCACTTTCCTTTCGCCAAACCATCGGCCAGATGCAACAAAGCTTGCAGCTGCAGCCTTGATTCAGCCACGGTCACACCTCTACCCGGGGTTTGCCATCGTGACCATGGATCAAGGCCTTGCTTTCGCCATCATCGGCGTGACCATCGCTGGCTTCGTCTGGGGCCGTCTACCCTACGACCTCATCGCGATGCTGTCCCTGCTGGTCTCCGTCCTCACCGGGCTGGTGCCGATGAGCAAGGCGTTCGAGGGCTTCTCGGACGATGTCGTCATCATCATCGGCGCCGCCCTGGTGATCAGCACGGCCATCGCCCGCTGCGGCGTGATCGAGACCATGATGCACCCGCTGCTGCCGCGGCTGCGCTCGGTGCAGGCGCAGGTGCCGGTCCTGGTGCTGGCGACCGGCGTGCTGTCCATGATCTGCAAGAACGTGGGGGCGCTCGCCATCTTGATGCCCACCGCTTTCCAGCTATCTCGCCGCGAACGCCGCTCTCCCTCTGCGCTGCTGATGCCGATGGCGTTCGCCTCCCTGCTGGGCGGCATCGTGACGTTGATCGGCACCTCGCCCAACATCCTGATCGCCAAGGTGCGGCAGGACTTGGAAGGCAAGCCGTTCGGCATGTTCGACTACATGCCCGTCGGCCTCACGGTGGCCTCGCTCGGCTTCGTCTTTCTCGCCTTCGGCTACCGTCTTGTCCCTCCCCGCCGCCCTGCCGGCGGGCTGGACGCGGCGTTCACCATCGAGCCCTACGTGACCGAAGCCTCCATGCCGGCCAGCAGCCCCCTCGTCGGCCGTACCGTTGCCGAGCTGGAGGCAGCCGGCGACGGCGACGTCACGGTCGGCGCCATCATCCGCGAGCGCTTCCGCCGCACCATTCCATCCCCGGCCTCGGTGCTCGCCGAAGGCGATGTGCTGCTGCTGGAAGGCGAGCAGCAAAGCCTGGAGCGGCTGGTGTCCCGTGCCCGGCTGGTGCTGACGGAGGCTGCTCCCGAGGCGGCCGGGCGAGAGGCGAGCGCCGCCAGCGTCGTCGAGGGCATCGTCACCGGGGACAGCCCGCTGCTCGGCCTCACCAGCATCCAGGCGGCGCTGCCGGCGCGCCACGGCGTGAACCTGATCGCGCTCAGCCGCAGCGGAGACGCCATCCGCCGCCGCCTCTCCACCGTGCGCTTCCGCCAGGGCGACGTCGTGGTGTTCAAGGGCGCCTCCAAGGGCATGTCGGATGCGCTGGGGGACCTGCGGGTGCTGCCGCTGGCGGAGCGGCGCATCGAACTGGGCAGCAACAACCGCAGCCTGCTGCCCGTCATCATCCTGCTGGTCGCCATGGCAGCCGCGGCGATGGGCCTCGTCTCCCCCGGCGTCGCTTTCTTTGGCGCCGCCGTGTTGGTCGTGCTGCTCCGCTTCCTGACGCCGGAGGAAGCCTACCATTCGATCGAGTGGCATGTCCTGGTGCTGCTGGGCGCGCTCATCCCGGTCAGTCACGCGGTGCAGACCACGGGCGGAACCGAGCTTATCGCCAGGGAGCTGCTCAGCCTGTTGCAGGGCGTGCCACCCTCGGCCGCCCTGGCGGTGGTGCTGGTGATCACCATGATCGTGACGCCGTTCCTGCACAACGCGCCCACCGTGCTCATGCTTGGTCCAGTGGCGGGCACCCTGGCCATCCAGCTGCACCTCAACCCTGACGCGTTCCTCATGGCGGTGGCGTTGGGGGCGGGATGCGACTTCCTCACGCCGATCGGCCACCAGTGCAACACGCTGGTCTATGCCCCAGGAGGCTACCGGTTCGGCGATTACTGGCGGCTCGGGCTGCCCCTCTCCGCCCTTGTGGTGGCCGTGGGCGTGCCGATGATCGGCTTGGTGTGGGGGTTGAGAGCACCCTGACGAAGCCTTGGCCTTCGGCCTGCAAAGCTCTCAGCTCACCCTTTGGTCTGCCAAAGCAGGAAGGCGTAGGTATCTGCCGCCTCGCGGTCCTCCTGCGCCCGGGTCGATCCGATGCCATGCCCGGCGTCATAGTCCACCCGCAACAGGACCGGCTTGCCCGAGTTGCTTGCCGCCTGCAGCCGGGCAGTCATCTTGGCCACGTGGAACGGCGCCACCCGCGGGTCGGTGACGCCCGTGGTCAGCAGCACCGCCGGGTAGGGGGTGGCGTCCCGCACCGCCTGGTAGCTGTCGATGGCCTTCAACGCGCGATAGCCGGCCTCCTCGGAGATCGCGCCCCATTCCGGCTCCTCGCCGTAGCCGTTCGCCTCTGCAACGTAGCGCAGCGGATTGGACCAGCCGACGCCGTCGATCACGGCGGCGAACAACTCCGGTCGTTCCGTCATCGCCCGCCCCACGGTGATGCCGCCCGCGGATCGCCCGCCGATCGCGAGATGCTGTGGCGACGTGTAGCGGCGGGCGCACAGGTCCTCGCACACCGCGATCAGGTCGCGCCAGGTGTTCGGCTTGTTCTCCAGCTGGCCGGCCTTGTGCCACTCCCGCCCGTACTCGCCGCCGCCCCGCACGTTGGCGTAGCCGACCACCGCGCCAGCCTCGACCAGCGCCAAGGTGCGAGCAGCGAAGGCGGGCGTGTATGGCGAGGCGCCGTATGATCCGTAGGCCGAGACCCAGGCCGGCGCGGAGCTGTCCAGCACGAGGCCTTTCTTGTAGATGAGGCTGTAAGGGATCTTCACGCCGTCCTTGGCGATGGCGAACAGCCGGGCCGTCTCGTAATTGCCCACGTCGATCGCCGGCTTCGGCGTGAGGCCGGTGTCTGCGACATCGCCGCCCGGCTCCGCCGACCAGATGCCGGTCGGCGTGAGCCAGCCGGACAGCGTCATCAGCACGCCGTCCTGGCCCGGCGTCGCGAACACCGCGCCGATCGTGCCGTCGAACGGCAGCGCGATGTCCGTGACGTCGCCCTCCGCGCCGAGCCGCCGCAGCCGGCTGATTCCGCCATCCATCATCCTGAGGTAAAGCCCGTCCCGGGCGCGGTGCAGGTCCTCGATCACCTGATCGCCTTGCGGAACCACGGTGCGGGCCGCAGCCAAGCTCGGGGCCGCTGCCGAGGTTTCCAGCACCTGCCCGCGCGGCGCATCTCGGTTGGCCAGCAGGAACAACCGGTCGCCGTGGATGTCCGCATCCGTCACCTCGTCATCGAACCCAGCGACCTCCCTCCAGCGCGCAGCACCCGCCAGCACATCGGCCAGTGCTGCCACCAGGATGCGCTGCTCCGTCCGGATATCGCTGAGCGTCAGCAGGACGTGACGCGCGCCCGCGAAGGTGGCGATGCCGGGGGACTGGATGCGATCGTACGCCACATCCGCCGCCAAGCCCCGCCGCATCACCACCGGGTCAGCATCAGGGTCGGACCCAAGGCGGTGCAGGCGCGCCTGGCTGTCGAGATAGCGGTCCGGCGTGCCCACGGCGCCGGTGAGCTGGTTGTAGAAGAACCCGCTGCCGTCATCGAGCCATTGGGGGTTGGCGGCCTCGGCATTGGCAATCCGCTCCGGCAGGTCCTTCCCGTCCGCCACCTCCAGGATGTGCAGCACCGAGTCCTCGCTGCCGTCCGGCGACAGGCCGTAAGCCACATGCGACCCGTCCGGCGAGGCCCGCCACCAGTCGAGCGACACGTGCCCCGCCGGGCTGCCCGACGCCACTGGCCTGCCAAGCGCCGTCGGATCGACCAGCACCCGGTCCTGGCCATCCTCTCGCACGAACAGCTTGAAGTTGTCCGCACCCAGCGGGCGCTGCTGGAAGAACAGCTTGCCCCCGGCGCGCTGGACGGAGCGGGTCGCTGCCGTGTCGCCGGACAGTTGTGCGATGCGCGCGGCCAGCGCAGGGCGCTCCGGCAGCGCATCCAGCACGGCGCGGGTGCGGTCGTTCTGCGCTTTCAGGAATGGCAGCCAGTCTGGGTCTTCCTTGTCCTCCATCCAGCGG
>CAXTTH010000046.1:7826-10133 GCA_964247035.1 uncultured Acetobacteraceae bacterium | reverse complement strand
CATCCAAAGCAGCATCCGCGAATGGGCCTATGCCGCCCCATTCAACACTTCCGCCCAACGCAAGGACGCCATGCACCCGTGGCTGCACGACTACAACACCGCACGACCTCACTCAGCCCTCGGCGGAAAACCACCCATCAGCAGGCTCAACAGGAACAACGTCCTTGGCAGCGACAGCTAGAGGACGATATCCTCTGGACACCTGATGACAGCAGCAGCGGTCAAAGAGAGGTCATCCCTTTGCAGGCGCAGGACAGGGCCCTGCGGCATTCAGGGGGCCAAGCCGTCATCAGCAGGTGTAGCTGGCATCGGCCACGACGATGCGGCCCGTCAGCAGGCTGGCGGCCTCGGAGGCAAGGAACAGCGCCACGGAGGCGACCTCGTCCGTGCGGCCCACCCGGCCCATTGGCGTGGCATCGAGCCAGGCCCGCTTCAGGCCCTCGTCCTGCATGCCGTACCGGGTCATCGGCGTGTCGATGTAGGTCGGCGCCACGGCGTTGACGCGGATGCCGCGCGAGGCCCACCCCGCCGCCAGCGACTTGATCAACTGGTGCACGGCCGCCTTGGAGGCGTTGTACGAGGCCTGTTCCTGCGGCCGGTTCACCACCAGCCCGGACATCGACCCCATGTTGACGATTACGCCGCGGCGGCGCTCCAGCATGGCGGCGCCGAACGCCCGGCACGACCAGAACACGCCGTTCAGGTTGACGTCGATCACCTGGCGTCACTGCTCGGCCGCAACGCCGCTGATCGCGATGCCGGCGCAGCACACCAGGATATCCACCGCCCCCACCTCGCGCTCGATCGCAGCAGCGGCCGCATCCAGGGCGGCGGGGTCGGTCACGTCCACCAGGCGCCATGACACGTCGGCCCCGTCAGCAGCCAGCCTCGTCGCGTTCGAGCAGAACGATGCCGCGCCCTCCCCCGGTGACGACCGCGATGCGGCCGGTGAGGTCACGCTTATCGAGGTATCGCGTGGACACGAGGCTGCTTCCTTGGATTCAGGTCTGCCGCTTCCGCCGCTTCGAGCATGGTCCAGTATGCCTGGCTATTCTTGTAGGCGTGGTCGAACACCGGCGTAAGGCGCGCGTAAATGTCCACCCGGCGCGGATTGGGCAAAACCTCCCCGGTGAACCGCACCAGCCGGGACGCGGCGGCGGGCACGTCTGGGAACAGGCCGACCCCGGCGCCGGCGAGCATGGCGCAGCCGAGCACGCTGCATTCCTCCGCGGCCGTGGTCAGGATAGGGCAACCATGCAAGCTGGCCTTGATCTCCAGCCATAGCCTTGTCTTGGCGCCGCCGCCGGCCGTGACCATGCGGTCCAGCCGGTTGCCGGCCAGCTGCGTGATCCGCAGGTTGCGTGCGGCGGCAAATGCCACCCCCTCCATCACCGCGCGATGCATGTGGGCGACGCCGTGGCCGCTGGTCAGGCCGATGAATTGCGCGCGCGCATTGGTGCGGGAACCGAGCCGCTCGCCGCTTAGATAGGGCAGGAACAGCAGCATTTCCGCCCCCGCCGGCCCGCTGGCGGCCAGCGACACGATGCGGTCGTAGTCGTAGGCCTGCTCATGAAAGGCGCGCCGGGCCCACCGCATGGCGTCGCCCCCGGCATCGAGGATGGTGAAGGCCGACTAGTTGGGCAGCGCACCGCGCACGTTGCTGATCACCGGGTCGAGCACGGGTGCGGCCGTGCACAGGGTCAGCAGGGTGGAGGTGCCGGTGACGTCGGAGGCGAGCCCGGTTGCGATGACGCCAGAGCCGAGCAGCGCGCCGGGATAGTCGCTGATGCCGACGACGACGGGCACGCCTTCGGGCAGGCCGGTTGCCGCCGCAGCCTGCCGCGAGACGCCGGCCAGCACATCGTGCGGCTCGCGGATCGGCGGCAGCAGCGCCATGCCGATGCCCAGCCGGTCTGCCAGCGCGCGGCTCCAGCCGCCGGTGGCCACGTCGCAAAGGTAGGTGCAGGACGCTTCTGGCGCGTCGATCGCCATCTCGCCGGTCAACTTGAAGTTGATCCAGTCCTTGGCAGACAGCACGGCGGCGGCACGCGCATATTCCGCCGGGCAGTGCTCCTTGAGCCAGGTCAGCTTGAAGCCCCACCACGCGACGGAGGGCGGGTTGCCGGCTGTGGCAGCAGCGCCTGCCACGGCTGCTCGCGGGTAAAACGTTCCACCGTGTCCCGATTGCGCTTGTCGTTCCACAATGGGACCGCGTCCAGCGCCGGGTGGCCGTCCGCATCGACCAGCACCGTGGCGTGCATCTGCCGGCACGCGCCGATCGCGGCGACCCGCGTGGCCGCCCCCGGC
>CAXTTH010000046.1:0-7816 GCA_964247035.1 uncultured Acetobacteraceae bacterium | reverse complement strand
CGGCAGTGGCGCCCATCCACCAATCCGCCGGGCGCTGCTCGGCCCAGCCGAAGCGGGGCACGATCTGCTCATGCTCCTGGGCCGCGAAAGCAAGGGTCTTTCCGCTCGCCGTCATCAACGCGGCGCGGACGCTGCCGGCGCCCACACCGATCGCCAGGAGCAGGTCGCGCGCCATACCGAAGCCTAGGCCCGGCACGGCCAGAAGGAGGACTGCGGCAGCACGGCGACCAGGATGATGACGCCCTTGACCACTTCCTGGTGGTAGCCGGGCACGTTGAGCAGGTTCATGTTGTTGCCGATCACGCCCAGCGTCAGCACCCCGATGAGCGTGTTAAGCGCCGTGCCGCGCCCGCCCATCAGGCTCGCGCCGCCGATCACCACGGCGGCGATCACGTCCAGCTCCAGCCCGATGCCCACCACCGGCGAGCCTACGCCGGAGCGGGCGGTGATGATGACCCCGCCCAGCGCCGCCAGCACGCCCGAGACGACGTAAACCGAGAACACTCGCGGCACCACCCGGACGCCGGACAGCCGGACGGCCTCGCTGTTGGAGCCGATGGCGACGATCAGCCGCCCGTACGCGGTCAGCCGCAGCAGGAACGCCGTCCCGGCGAACACCAGCAGCATGAGCAGCGCCGGCAGCGGGATGCCGAGCAGGCTGCTCCGGTTGAAGCCGTCGTTGAGCCGGGCGCCGTTGTCGCTGAGGAAAATCGGCCGCCCCTCCGAGACGATCAGCGCCGCGCCCCGGGCGATGGTCATGCCGGCGAGCGACCCGAGCGCGCCGCCCGCCGCAAGGCTGAGCGGGATGGCGGCCCAGAGCGGCATCGACGTGAGCGGGGACGCGCAGACGATGCTGCCGAGGGCGGCCACCGAGCCCACCGACAGGTCGATCCCGCCGGTCAGGATCACGAGCAGCATGCCCATGGAGATCACGCCCGTGCTGGCCACCTGGCGCAGCACGTTCTCGATGTTGCGGCTGCCGAAGAAGCTGCTGGAGATGAAGCTCGCGATCACCACCAGGGCGGCGAAGATCGCAATGGTGCTGCAGGTGGCCGCAAACGCCCGCGCATCGAACCGCCGCGCCGGACGCACGCCAGCCAATGCCTCGGCAGCCTGCACCGTGTCCATCGCCTAGGCCTCCCTGAGCCGGTCGCCAGCGGGCGCGGCGCGGGCCGCGGCTCCCACCATGGGCTGTGTTGCGCAGCGCCAGCTGCATGATGCGGGCCTCGGACAGCTCGCCGCGCGGCAGGCTGCCGCTGATGCGCCCGCCGCTCATCACCAGGCGCGGTCGGCGGCGCCGATCACCTCGATCAGGTCCGATGATATCAGGATCACGCCCAGCCCGGCGGCGGCCAGCCCCTCGATCAAGCCGCAGATTTCGGAGCGCGCGCCGACATCGACGCCTCGCGTCGGCTCGTCCAGGATGACCACCTTGCACCCGGCATCGAGCCACTTAGCCACCGCCACCTTCTGCTGGTTGCCCCCGGACAGGCTGCTGACCGGCAGGTCCAGGTTCTTGGCGCGGATCGTGGTGCGCCGCGCGATGGCGTCCACCGCTCCGTGCTCGGTGGCCCGGCGCAGCATGCCCAGGCCGTTGGTGAAGCGCCGCAGGATGGCGAAGGTGACGTTCTGCCGGATCGGCAGGGCCAGCATCAAGCCCTGGCCCTTGCGGTCCTCCGACACCAGGCCGATGCCGGCGGCCACGCCCTGCCGCGGCGTGCGGATCATGACCCGGCGGCCGGCCAGCGTGACCGTGCCGGACTCCATGCGGTCGGCGCCGAAGGTCGCGCGGGCCAGCCCAGTGCGCCCACTGCCATGCGGCCGCGGAGGTGATCGCGCGCATCGCGGAGCGCTACCCGGACATGGTGGTGGGCGCCGGCACGGTCATCGGGGAGCAGGACTTGCGCCGCGCAGTCGGCGATCATGACGGTGTTCCCGCGCTGGGCCGAGTCACTCGGCCTCGGCGCCTGCGTCATCAACGGCATCGACCTGCCGCTGCACGCGCCGGATGCCGCCTACCAGGAGGTGATGAAATTCATCTGCGACGACCCGCGCTCGCTGGGCGCGCTGGTGACGGCCCGCAAGATCGACCTGCTGCACACCGCCCGCGACCTGGTCGATGAACTCGACGGCCACGCGGCAGCGCTTGGGGAGCTGAGCTGCCTGTCCAAGCGCCGCGGCAAGCTGGTCGGCCATGCCAAGAATCCGATCTCCGCCCGGCTCGCCTCTCGGCGCCGCTGCCCGCTTCCCTCGTGGCAGCATCGCGTGGGAGCTGAACTACCGCGGCGATTTGATGTTCCTCGACCAGGTGGAAACGCAGGCAGGGCAGTCCGGCCTGGCCACCTTTGACGGCTGGAACTACTTCCTGCACGGTTGGACTCAGGTGATCGCGGAAGTGTTTGCGGTTGAGATCGCATCCGCAGGGCCGAGCTTCGACGCGCTGTCCACCCTGGCCGGCGGGCCGCCCCGCGCCCGGACGCACGCTGCATGAACCGCATCTTGGTCACACCGCGCTCATTGACCCGCACCCCGGACCCGGCGTTGCAGCGCCTGGCGGAGCACGGCTACGAGATCGTGTTCAGCCAGCCCGGCGAGACGCCTGACGAGGCCGCGCTGCTGCGGCTGCTGCCGGGCTGCGTCGGCTGGCTCGCCGGGGTGGAGCCGGTCAGCCCCCGCGTGCTGGAAGCGGCTCCCGGGCTGCGGGCGATCAGCCGCAACGGCATTGGCGCCGACAACCTGCCGCTGGAGGTGGCGCAGCGCCTTGGCATCCAGGTGCTACGGGCTGCCGGGGCCAACGCGCGCGGCGTGGCGGAACTAGCGATCGAGCTTCTGCCGGCCGCCTTGCGCCACGTGCCGGAGCAGAGCGCCGCGCTCAAAGCCGGGTCCTGGCAGCGGCGGCCCGGGCTCGAGAGCCGCACGCTGGGCTTGGTCGGCTGCGGCGTGATCGGCCGGCTGGTCGCCCGTTTCGCGCTCGCGCTCGACGCCCACGTCCGCGTGTTCGACCCCTATCCGGACGCGGGCTTCACGCCGCCGGGCGACTTCGCCTGGGTATCCTTCGCGGCGGTGCTGGCGGAGGCGGAGATGCTGTCGCTGCACTGCCCGATGCCGGCAGACAGGCGCCCCGTGCTCGACGCGGCGTCGCTCGAACGCCTCCGCCCCGGCTGCCATGTCATCAACACCATGACCAGCCTCGACTGGGCGCGCAGCCAGCTCGACCACCAGGCGGTCGGCAAGGCGATCGACCTGCTGGCAGCGGCCAAGCGGATCGAGTTCTTTGGCTTCGGCGCGTCCTGGATCGTCGCCGCCGACGCGCAGCAAAAGTTCCCGCTGTCCGGGGTGCCGTGCCTGGTCCACACGGACTCCACCAGCGGTTCATCGCGGCCTCCATGATGCAGCCGGGCGACGTGGCCGTGGCGATCTCCAACACCGGCCGCACCTCCGCCGTGCTCGACATGATGCGCGCCGCGCGTGAGATGGGCGCCACCGTGATCGGCATCTCCGGCCGCGCCGGGCGGATGGGCCGGCTATGCGACCTGCTGCTGGTCGTGGAAACCCCGGAGAACACCGATATCTACACCCCGATCACCTCGCGCCTGGCCGCCCTGGTGCTGGTGGACACCCTGGCGGCGGGCGTGGCGATGCGGCGCGGCAGCCATCACCAGAAGCGGATCGCCGGCATGAAGCGGCGGCTCAGCGCCATGCGCTCCGGCGACCCGGACCCGGCGCCCGGCGAGGAGGCCCGGCCATCGTCGAAACGCTGACCCTGCCCCGCCCGCCCGGCGTTGTGGTGGTGGACATGGATGGGTTGCTGCTGGACACGGAAACCATCTACCGGGCCGCGCACATCGCTGCCGTGGCGGAGCTTGGCCACATGATGACCGAAGCGTTTCACGCCACGCTGATCGGCATGCCGCGCGAAACGACCGACCGCCTGCTGTCGGAGGCATTCGGGCCACAGCTTGCGCTGCCAGAGCACCATGCCCGCTTCGACCGCCATTTCGAGGCGCTGTGCCGCAGCGGCATGCCCCTGCGCCCCGGCGTGGCGGCGCTTCTTGCCGTGCTGGACACGGTGGGCCTGAAGCGGGCGGTGGCGACCTCCACGGAACGGTCGCGCGCCTGGCGGCACTTGGAGAAGGCAGGCATCCTGCACCGGTTCGACGCCATCGTGACACGCAGCGATGTCTCGCAGGGCAAGCCGCATCCCGAGACCTTCCTGCGCGCCGCCGCCGCACTCGACGCGGCGCCATCCGACTGCCTGGCGCTGGAAGATTCCCACAACGGCGTCCGCGCCGCATCGGCGGCCGGGATGATGACGGTCATGGTGCCGAACCTGCTGCCTGCCACCGACGAAATCCGGGCGTTGTGCGTGGCAGTGTGCGCCTCCTTGTTCGTCGTCGCGGACGCATTGTCCTCCTGCCTCAGGCAAGCGGCAGGCTGAGGTGGTCCCCAGGCTTGAGCTGAATACCCGGGCGAGGGCCACGCACGCACCGCTCGCCGCAGGAGCGCCAAGATCAACCAGCCTGGCCGAGCGGCGGTCGTAGCCGCCAGCGGCCAGCCGTGCTCACGGCACGTCCTCGTAGCGCGCCAGCCGCCACTCCACCGGCTCTTGCGCCGCCTCGTCGTACCACCGCGCCACCAGCGGATGCTCCCGCACCGCGCGGCAGTACGCCCGCGAGTCCGCCGCCAGCTCCGGCAGGTAGGACAGGAAGCGCGCCACCACGGGGGCGAACATCGCGTCCGCCACGCCGAAACGGTCGGCGTACAGGAATCGCGTGCCCTGCCGCGCTGCGCGCCAGGCTGCCTCCACACGCGCGATGTCCGCCATCGCCTCCGCCGAGGGTACGCTGCGGCGCTCCCGCCCCAGGTTCATCGGCATCGCTTGCCGCAGCGCGCGGAACCCGGCGTGCATCTCCGCCGCCACCGAGCGCGCCGCCGCCCGCGCCGCGGGGTCCGCCGGCCACAGCGCAGGCTCGATCTCGGCGCAGTACTCGCAAATCGCCAGGCTTTCCCACGCCAGCGCGCCGCGATGCTCGAGATAGGGCACCAGCCCGGCCGGCGTGCCCTGCGTGATCGCCTCCGTGGGCCCGGCGCCGAGCGGGACCAGCCGCTCCGCCACGTCCAGCCCCGCGAGCCGCACCGCAAGCCAGCCCCGCATGGACCAGGACGAGTAGCGCTTGGTACCGATGACCAGGGTTCCGTCTGCCATGCTGCCTCCACGTTGAGAGCGGCGCGCAACGGTGCCACTCTGCGCCGCCGCGACCGATGGGGCCTGCCATGAACGAGATCAGCCGTCCGAACAACCTCGACGCGTTCTGGATGCCCTACACCGCCAACCGCGCCTTCAAGGCGCATCCCCGCCTGCTCGCCCGGGCGGAGGGCATGTTCTACCACACCGACGACGGCCGCGAGATCCTGGACGGCACCGCTGGCCTGTGGTGCTGCAACGCCGGCCACGGCCGGCGGGAGATCGTGGAAGCGATCCAGCGCCAGGCCGCGACCCTGGACTTCGCCCCCACCTTCCAGATGGGCCACCCGATCGCCTTCCAGGCCGCCGCCCGCCTGGCGGAGATCACGCCGGACGGCATGGACCGGGTGTTCTTCACCAACTCCGGCAGCGAGGCCGCCGACACGGCCCTGAAGATCGCCCTGGCCTACCATCGCGCCCGCGGCGAGGCCGGCCGGGTGCGGCTGATCGGGCGGGAGCGCGGATACCACGGCGTGGGGTTTGGCGGCATGTCGGTGGGCGGCATCGGCCCCAACCGCAAGCAGTTCGGCGCCCTGCTGCCCTACGTGGACCACCTGCCCCACACCCTGGACCTGGCCCGCAACGCTTTCAGCCCCGGCCTGCCCCGCCATGGCGCCGAGCGCGCCGACGCGCTGGAGGCCCTGGTGGCGCTGCACGGCGCTGAGACCATCGCCGCGGTGATGGTTGAGCCGGTGGCCGGCTCCACCGGCGTGCTGCCCCCGCCCGAGGGCTACCTGCGCCGGCTGCGCGACCTCTGCACCCGGCACGGCATCCTGCTGATCTACGACGAGGTCATCACCGGCTTCGGCCGCCTGGGCACGAACTTCGGCTCCGAGCGGCTGGGCGTGGCGCCGGACATCATGACCATGGCCAAGGGCCTGACCAACGCGGCGGTGCCGATGGGCGCGGTGGCGGTGGCGAACAGCATCTACGACGCGGTGGTGCACGGCGCGCCGGACGGCATCGAGCTGTTCCACGGCTACACCTACTCCGGCCACCCGCTGGCGTGTGCGGCGGCGATCGCCTCCATGGACCTGCACCGGTCGGAGGATTTGCCCGGACGGGCGCTGGCGATCGAGCCCTACTGGCAGCGCGGGGTGCATTCGCTGCATGGGCTGCCGAACGTGATGGATGTCCGGGATTGCGGGCTGATCGCCGGGATCGAGCTATCGCCGCGCCCAGGCCGGCCCACGGACCGCGCGGCGCGGGTGTTCGGCCGTTGCTTCGACGCCGGGTTGCTGGTGCGCACCACGGGCGACATCGTGGCGCTGTCCCCGCCGCTGATCGTGGAGCAGGCGCAAGTGGACCGGATGGTGGAGACGCTAGGCGAGGCGATCCGGGCGGAGGCAGGGTGAGTCCGTCCGCCAGGGTCCCGGCGGGACCTGCGGATCGCATTCCCGTCCAGCACTGCTTCCAGCGCGGTCAGCTCATGTCGCTCGCCGCCGGTCAGCGCCGCGGTGATCGGCTGGCTGCTTTCGGTGGGCAAGCATGCTTTGGTCAAGCATCCGCCCTGGCGGCTTCCTGACCTGGAGCACGCCCCCTGCGGCGCATCCCGACGAGCGTCGGCAGGTCGCGCCAGAATGAGCCGCAAACCCCAGGCGTCAGCAACGCGCAGGCACGTCCTAGGCTCTCCCCATGAACGCCAGGCAATCCCGCAGCGTCGGCGCCAGGAAACGCAGCGGCTGGCCTATCGACCCGATCAGCTCCAGGTGCCCGATGCCGGGGTAAAGTCGCTCCTCCACGAACCGCCCTGCCGAACGCAGGCGAGCGGCCAGCCGCGTCGTGTTGCCCGGCTTTACCGTGGTGTCGCCCTGACCGGCCAGCAGCAGCATCGGCGGGGCCTGGCCGTCTACGAAGTTGATTGGCTGGGTGCGGGCCAGCTGGTCCTGCGGGCCGAAGATGGTCCTTAGTTCATCGCTGTTCAGCGGCAGGAAATCGTAGGGACCGGCCAGGCCGATCACGCCGCGCAGGTCGGCGCGGGACAGGCCGGCCTCGCCCAGCCATTGGCCATCCAGCCCGAGCATGGCGGCGTTGTAGGCGCCGGCGGAGTGGCCCATGACGAAGACCGGCCCGGGCGCGCCGCCGTAGCGGCCAATGCTGTCGCGCGTCCAGCGGATGGCGGCGGCGCAGTCCTGCAAGAAAGCCGGGAAACGCACCTCGGGATATACCCGGTAATCCGGCACGACAGTGACGAAGCCGTGCGCCGCGAAGGGGCCGCCAACGAAGGGATACATGGCCTTGTCGCCGCTGTCCCAGCCGCCGCCATACAGGAACACCAGCACCGGGTGCGGCCCGCCCCCACCCGCCGGCACGTAGATGTCGAGCGTGCGGCGCGGCCCCTCGCCATAGGGCACGCCGCGGGCCGCGAGCCGGGACGGGGCCAGCCCGTTCAGCACCTGCACCGGCGAGCACCCAGCGGCCGCCAGCGCCGCGCCCAGCGCACTCCGCCGTCCCAGCCTCATGCTCCGGCCACGGCCTGCGCGAGTGCGGCGCCCGAGAGCCAGGCGCACTCCACCCGGGGGCCAAGCAGCCAGTCGCCGCACATGCCGAGGTGCAGCGCCCCATTCCACA
>CAXTTH010000045.1:0-10183 GCA_964247035.1 uncultured Acetobacteraceae bacterium | reverse complement strand
GCGTTCGGCACGATGGGCGTCGAAGGCGTCTATGCGGAGGGGCTGGCGCGGGTGCGGGACGCCTTCGTGGCCAGCGCGCAGCGGGCGGTGCGGCTGGGCCTGCAACTGATCGAGCTGCACGCAGCCCACGGCTACCTGCTGCACCAGTTCCTCTCGCCGCTGTCCAACCAGCGCAACGACGGCTACGGCGGCCCGCTGGCGCAACGGCTGCGCTTCCCGCTGGAAGTGTTCGACGCCGTGCGCGCCGCGGTGCCGCCAGCCGTGCCGGTGGGCGTGCGGGTGTCCGCGTCCGACTGCGTGGAGCATGGCTGGGACCTGGAAGGCACGGTGGCGTTCGCCCAGGGGCTGAAGGCGCGGGGCTGCGACTTCATGCACGTGTCGAGCGGCGGCCTGTCCCCGGCGCAGGCGATCCCGGTGGGGCCAAACTACCAGGTGGCGTTCGCGGCCCGGGTGAAGGCGGAAACCGGGCTGCCCACCATCGCGGTCGGGCTCATCACCGAGCCGCAGCAGGCCGAGGCGATCCTGGTGGCGGGTCAGGCGGACCTGGTCGCCCTGGCCCGCGCCGTGCTGTACGATCCGCGCTGGCCCTGGCACGCCGCCGCGGCGCTGGGCGCCACGGTGACCGCGCCCAAGCAGTACTGGCGGTCGCAGCCGCGGGAACACGCGCGCCTGTTCGGCGAGACCCGGCTCGGCCAGCGATGACGCCGCCGTGTTGCGTGGCCAAAACCCGCATGGTAAGGCGACCTTCCCCAGCCGAAAGGCCGGTTCCCCGCTTCCCTTGACCATGGATGGACCCTTGCGTGGCCGCTGAAGGCACGATTTCCCAGGCTGTCGTGTCGCAAGCTGGCGGACTGCCCGGGCGCTATGCCGCCGCCCTGTACGACCTGGCGGACGAGCAGCGCGAGCTGGACGCGGTGGTGGACCAGATGCAGGCGCTCGGCCGGCTGATCGACGAGAGCGCGCCGTTCCGCCGCCTGCTGTCCTCCCCCCTGGTGGACGTGACGCAGGCGCGCGCCGCCGCCCAGGCCGTGCTGAGCGAGCAGGGCTTCGGCAAGACGGTGTGCGACTTCGTGGGCGTGATCGCCAACAACCGCCGCCTCGGCGTGCTGCGCGCCATCGTCGCCGCCTTCTCCACCCTGGTCGCCACCAAGCGCGGCGTGGTCACCGCCACCGTCGCCTCCGCCCACGCCCTCAGCTCCGTGCAGCGCGAGCAGTTGCGCGCCCGGCTGATCGAGGCCGGCTACGGCAACGTCAACATCCAGGAATCGGTGGACCCGGCGCTGCTCGGCGGCCTCGTCGTCCGCGTCGGCGCCCGCCTGTACGACACCAGCCTGAAATCCCGGCTGCAACGCCTGCAATACGCCATGAAGGGAGCTGCATAAGCGCCATGGACATCCGCCCCGCCGAGATCAGCGAGATCCTCAAGCAACAGATCGCCAGCTTCGACCGCGAGCAGGACGTGGCCGAGACCGGCCAGGTGCTCTCGGTGGGCGACGGCATCGCCCGCGTGTTCGGCTTGCAGAACGTGATGGCCGGCGAGCTGGTCGAGTTCCCCGGCGCCGGGCTACGCGGCATGGCGCTGAATCTCGAGACCGACAACGTCGGCGTGGTGATCTTCGGCGATGACCGGACCATCCGCGAGGGCGACACGGTCAGCCGCACCTCCCGCATCGTCTCCGTCCCCGTCGGCAAGGGCTTGCTGGGCCGCGTGGTGGACGGGCTGGGCCAGCCGATCGACGGCAAGGGGCCGCTCGCCGACGTGAAGGAGATGCTGGTCGAGCAAAAGGCGCCCGGCATCATCCCGCGCAAGTCGGTGCACGAGCCGATGCAGACGGGGCTGAAGGCGATCGACGCGCTGATCCCGGTCGGCCGCGGCCAGCGCGAGCTGATCATCGGCGACCGGCAGATCGGCAAGACCGCCGTGATCCTCGACACCATCATCAACCAGAAGCTGGCCAATTCCGGCACGGACGAGAGCAAGAAGCTCTACTGCGTGTACGTGGCGATCGGGCAGAAGCGCTCCACCGTGGCCCAGATCGTGCGCACGCTGGAGGAGAACGGCGCGATGGAGTACACCATCGTCGTCGCCGCCACCGCGTCCGACCCGGCGCCGCTGCAGTTCCTCGCCCCCTACACCGGCGCCACCATGGGCGAGTTCTTCCGCGACAATGGCATGCACGCCATGATCGCGTACGACGACCTGTCCAAGCAAGCCGTGGCATACCGCCAGATGTCCCTCCTGCTGCGCCGCCCGCCGGGCCGCGAGGCGTATCCGGGCGACGTGTTCTACCTGCACTCCCGCCTGCTGGAACGCGCCTGCAAGATGAGCGACGCGTTCGGCGCCGGGTCCCTCACCGCCTTGCCGGTGATCGAGACGCAGGCGGGGGACGTGTCGGCCTACATCCCCACCAACGTGATCTCGATCACCGACGGGCAGATCTTCCTGGAGTCGGAGCTGTTCTTCCGCGGCATCCGCCCGGCGGTGAACGTCGGCCTGAGCGTGAGCCGGGTGGGCTCGGCGGCGCAGACCAAGGCGATGAAGAAGGTCGCAGGCTCCATCAAGCTGGAACTGGCGCAGTATCGCGAGATGGCGGCGTTCGCGCAGTTCTCCTCCGACCTGGACGCCTCCACCCAGAAGCTGCTGGCCCGCGGCGCGCGGCTGACCGAGCTGCTGAAGCAGCCGCAGTTCCAGCCGCTGCCGGTGGAGGTGCAGGCGGTGGTGCTGTTCGCCGGCGTGCGCGGCTACCTGGACACGGTGGATGTCGGCAAGATCGGCGCCTACGAGCGGCATTTGGGGGGCGCGCGGCGCGCCCGCGACCCGTCGGTGATGGACGCGATCCGCGCCGACCTGGACATCAAGCCGGAGACGGAGGCCAAGCTGCGCACCTTCCTGGACGGCTTCACCAAGTCGTTCGCTGCCTGATGAGGCCTCTTTCCTTCTCCCTCTCCCGCCTGCGGGAGAGGGCCGGGGTGAGGGCGGGAATGCGTCTTATGCCGCATGTTTGCTTCCCCTCACCCAACCCTCTCCCGCAAGCGGGAGAGGGCTTTAGAAAGGCGAGGGTCCAATGGCCAGCCTGAAAGCCCTTCGCGCCCGCATCAACAGCGTCAAGTCTACCCGCAAGATCACCAGCGCCATGAAGATGGTGGCCGCCAGCAAGCTGCGCCGCGCCCAAAGCCAGGCGGAGGCGGCGCGGCCCTACGCCGAGAGCATGGAGCGGGTGCTGGCGGCACTCGCCACCAGCGTGCAGGGCAGCCCGACCGCGCCGCGCATGCTGGCCGGCACCGGGGCGGACCGGGTGCATTTGCTGATCGTCATCACCGCCGACCGCGGCCTGGCCGGCGCGTTCAACACCAACGTCGGTCGCGCCGCCCGCAACCTGGCCCGGCGGCTGATGGACGAGGGCAAGACGGTCAAGATCATCACCGTGGGCCGCAAGGGGCGCGACTACCTGAAGCGCGAGATGGCCAGCGCCATCGTGGGGGACATCTCGTTCGCCGGCAAGAAGCGGGTCGAGTTCGCCGACGTGCAGGCGATCGGGCTGCAAGCCGTGGAGATGCTGGGGCGCGACGAGTTCGACGTGGCGACCGTGGTGTACAACCGCTTCGTCTCGGTCATCAACCAGGTGCCGACCGAGCTGCAGATCATCCCGCCGACCATGACGGGCGCCGGCCCGGCGGAGCCGGGCACGGCGCAGGCCGTGTACGAGTTCGAGCCGGACGAGGAGACCATCCTGGCCAAGCTGCTGCCGCGCAACCTGGCCATCCAGCTCTACCGCGCCCAACTGGAAAGCGGCGCGGGCGAGCACGGCGCGCGGATGACGGCGATGGACAACGCCACCCGCAACGCGGGCGAGGCGATCAACAAGCTGACGCTGAACTACAACCGCACGCGGCAGGCCAGCATCACCAGCGAGCTGATCGAGATCATATCGGGCGCGGAAGCGCTCTAAGGCCAGGGCTCTGCCCTGGACCCGCCAAGGGACGGTCGTCCCTTGGAACCCTGGAAACAGGTGTCCAGAGGACGACCGTCCTCTGGTGGGGTCCAGGGGCAAAGCCCTTGGCCTAATCGGAGTTTACCATGGCGAACAACAACGTAGGCCGCATCACCCAAGTCCTCGGCGCCGTCCTGGACGTGCAGTTCGAGGGTGACCTGCCGTTCATCCAGAACGCGCTCACCACCAAGACCGCCACCGGCACGCTGGTGATGGAGGTGGCACAGGAGCTAGGCGAGCGGACGGTCCGCTGCATCGCGATGGACAGCACGGACGGGCTGGTGCGCGGCAGCGAGGTGCTGGACACCGGCGCGCCGATCAGCGTGCCCGTCGGCCCCGAGACGCTGGGCCGCATCCTCAACGTGCTGGGCGAGCCGATCGACGAGCGCGGCCCGGTGGGCGCCAAGATGACCTACCCGATCCACCGCAACGCCCCCTCCTTCGAGGACCAGGCCACCTCGGCCGAAATCCTGGTGACGGGCATCAAGGTGGTCGATCTGCTCTGCCCCTACCTCAAGGGCGGCAAGATCGGCCTGTTCGGCGGCGCAGGCGTCGGCAAGACGGTGCTGATCCAGGAGCTGATCAACAACATCGCCAAGGGCCATGGCGGCGTGTCGGTGTTCGCCGGCGTGGGCGAGCGCACCCGCGAGGGCAACGACCTGTACTACGAGATGATCGACGCCGGGGTCATCAAGCTGGGCGAGGGCACTACGGAAGGCTCCAAGGTGGCGCTGGTGTACGGCCAGATGAACGAGCCGCCGGGCGCCCGGGCGCGGGTGGCGCTGTCCGGCCTGTCCCTGGCCGAATATTTCCGCGACGAGGAAGGCCAGGACGTGCTGTTCTTCGTGGACAACATCTTCCGCTTCACCCAGGCCGGCGCCGAGGTGTCCGCCCTGCTGGGCCGCATCCCCTCCGCCGTGGGCTACCAGCCGACGCTGGCGACCGATATGGGCGCGTTGCAGGAGCGCATCACCTCCACCAAGAAGGGCTCCATCACCTCGGTGCAGGCCATCTACGTGCCCGCCGACGACCTGACCGACCCGGCGCCCGCCACCTCCTTCGCCCACCTGGACGCGACCACAACCCTGTCCCGCTCCATCGCCGAGCTGGGCATCTACCCGGCGGTCGATCCGCTCGACTCCACCAGCCGCTCGCTCGACGCCCGCATCATCGGCGACGACCACTACGACACGGCGCGCGAGGTGCAGCGTGTGCTGCAAACCTACAAGTCGCTGCAAGACATCATCGCCATCCTGGGCATGGACGAGCTGAGCGAGGAGGACAAGCTGGTGGTCTCGCGCGCCCGCAAGATCCAGCGGTTCCTGAGCCAGCCGTTCCACGTGGCCGAGGTGTTCACCGGCACGCCCGGCCTGTTCGTGCCGATCGCGGACACGGTGCGCTCGTTCAAGGCCATCGTGCGCGGCGAGTACGACCACCTGCCGGAAGCGGCGTTCTACATGGTCGGCGCCATCGAGGACGCGGTGAAGAAGGCCGAGGGGATGAAGGAGAAGGCGTGATGCCGGTCACGCTGGAGATCGTCAGCCCCGAGAAGCTGCTGCTGTCGCGCGACGTGGACATGGTGGTGATCCCCGCCTCCGAAGGCGACATGGGGGTGCTGCCGAACCACGCGCCGATGATCGTGCTGCTGCGCGGCGGCACGGTGGCGATCTACACCGGCGCGCAGGTGACGGATCGGCTGTTTGTCTCCGGCGGCTTTGCCGAGATCACCCCGGAGCGCTGCACCGTGCTGGCGGACGAGGCGGTGCCGGTGTCCGAGCTGTCCCGCGGCGAGGGCGAGCGTCGGCTGGCCGCAGCGCAAGCGGAGCATGACGGCATGGACAAGGCCAACGTGGCCGCCTTGGACGATGCCATAGACCGCATGCAGTCCGCCCGCGCGATGATCGAGGCCGCTGCCGCCTGATTGTGTCAGCCGCGTGAACGCGGCATGACGGCGGGCAGGCAGGTCGGGACCGGGTATGAAGCATTGGCAGATCGACGACGTGGCCTGGAGCCAGTTCGACCCGGCGAAGGTCGATCCGGAGATCGTCAAGCTCGTGAAGTCCGCCGCCATGGTGGAGCGCAACGGCACGGAATACGCCGTCTACCTGTGCCGGGTGTTCCACCAGGACGCCGCGTTCTGCCAGGCCTCGGACAACTGGGCGGTCGAGGAGGTGCAGCACGGCGACGCGCTGGGCCGCTGGGCGGAGCTGGCCGACCCCGGCTGGAGCTTCGCCGAGGCGTTCGACCGCTACCGCACCGGCTACAAGCTGCCGCTCGACGCCGAAGGCTCGATCCGTGGGTCCAAGACCGGCGAGCTGATCGCGCGCTGCATGGTAGAGACGGGCACGTCGTCGTATTATTCCGCGCTGGCGGACGCGACGGCGGAGCCGGTGCTGGAGCAGGTGTGCCGACTGATCGCGGCGGACGAGTACCGGCATTTCAAGCTGTTCTACGACCACATGCGGCGCTATCTCGCCCGCGAGAAAATCGGCGTGCTGAAACGCCTGCGCATCGCCGCCGGGCGCATCACCGAGACCGAGGACGACGAGCTGGCCTACGCCTACCACTGCGGCAACGAGCCGGTGGACATGCCCTACAAGCACGAGCGCTGCATCGCCGGCTACATGGGCCGCGCGATGGGGTTCTACCGCTACCAGCATATCGACCGCAGCATGGGAATGATCCTCAAGGCGGTCGGGCTGCCGCCGCGGGGGCGGCTGTCGGTGGTGGGGGCCAAGGTGTTCTGGCGCATCTTGCAGCGGCGGCAGCGGCAGTTTGCGGCGTATGGGGCGGCTTGAGGACGGCGGTTTTCACCATGGCCCTGTAATCGTCAGCCCAACTGAAAATGGCGCAATGTCCAAGCCACGATGCCAACGAGTGCTGCGGTTATGCCGGCGATGCCCGCCACCATACTCACGATAGCTCCCGCGCCGAGTGATTTGCTTAGTGCGATGGCAATTGTGTCTATAATTGCCTTCTCGACTGCGTTGAGGCGCCTCTCTTGAGCGTCAACGCGCGCGGTAAGCGTGTTTACCGAGCCGGCTACGATAGCTACGTCAGCCTTCGTGGCGAGCGTGCCCAGCACAGCCTCGATGCGGGCAGAAGATATCTCTAACCCTCTGAGGGATGCTTTCATGTCCTTCACGTCAGTCTCAAGGATGGCAATCCGGGCTTCCATGTCTGGATCATGGGGGCCGCTTCCCCCTCCTGCAACGCCACTGCTGCGGCGAGCGGCCTCGCGATCTGACTTTACGGCAGACAGCCGATCTTTAAGAGAGATGTCAATCGTCATCATTGTCTATTACGCTAAGAATAGCTGTAAATATTTCATCTAACTGGTCTGTATAAGTATATCCAGGTGTCTTGGATGGCATTTGTTTGTTCAGATCATTGCCGGCCACGATATTTACTAGCAAATTGACAATACGTAAGCTTTCCAGAGCCAAAAGTCGACTTTCAGATCGCAAGCGAGATATCTCTGCTTCCAGTGCTGTGACTCTGCCTTCTGTGTCATATGACCTATCCACTTGGGTCTTTGCCTTTGGCTAGGCGGTGACGGAGATCGCCGCCGCGTCGTCAGCATAGCCGCATTTTCCGTTCTGTTGAGTGATAGCTCTCATCCCGCCATCGCCGCCCCCGGATGGAAGTACTCGTACACCCGCCGCGCCGTCTCCCGATTGATCCCCGGCGCCGCCTCCAAATCGTTCAGCCCCGCCGACTTCACCCCCCGCGCCGAGCCGAAATGGTTCAGCAGCGCCCGCTTGCGCGCCGCCCCCACGCCGTCGATGTCGTCCAGCTCGCTCGTCACCAGCGTCTTGGACCGCCCCGCGCGGTGGGTGGTGATGGCGAAGCGGTGCGCCTCGTCCCGCACGCGTTGCAGGTAGTACAGCACCGGGTCGCGCGGCGGCAGTTGGAACGGGGCGCGGCCGTCCATGTGGAACCATTCGCGGCCGGCGTCGCGGTCCGGGCCCTTGGCGATGCCGACCAGCTTCACGTCCTGCACGCCGAGATCGGCCAGGATGCCGCGGGCGGCGGAGAGCTGCCCGGCGCCGCCGTCAATCAGCACCAGGTCGGGCCAGTTGCTCCGCTCGCCCTCCGCCTGCTCGCGCAGCGCGCGGCTAAAGCGGCGCTCCAGCACCTCGCGCATCATGGCGAAGTCGTCCCCCGGCATGATGGCGCTGCGGATGGTGAACTTGCGGTACGCCATCTTGGCTGGCCCCTCGGCGCCGAACACCACCATCACCCCGTAGGCGTTGGAGCCGCCGATGTGGCTGTTGTCGTAGCACTCGATGCGCTCCGGCGGGCCCGGCAGATCGAACAGCTCGGCCACCCCCTCCAGCAGCTTGGCCTGGCCGGCGCCCTCGGCCAGCCGACGCTCCAGCGCCTCGCGGGCGTTGGTGGCGGCGTGCTCCACCACGGCGCGCTTCTCGCCGCGTTGCGGTGCCGTGATCTCCACCTTGCGGTGCGCCTTCAGGCTCAGCGCCTCGGCCACCAGCTCGGTCTGCGGCAACGGGTGGCTCAGCAGCAGCAGCGGCGGCGGCGGCTTGTCGTCGTAGAACTGGGCGATGAAGGCCTCCAGCACCTCGCCCGCCTCCTCGTGCTTGGCGTGGGTCGGGTAGAAGGCCCGGTTGCCGTTGTTGCGCCCGCCGCGGATGAAGAACACCTGCACGCAGGTCTGCCCGGCAGTCTGCCAGGCGGCGACCACGTCCGCATCCTCCAGGCTCGCCGGGTTGATGACGCCGGTGCCCTGCACGTGGGTCAGCGCGCGGATGCGGTCCCGCACGGCGGCGGCGCGCTCGAACTCCATCCGCTCGGCCGCCGCCTCCATCTCGGCCGCCAGCTCCGCCTGCACCCCGGCGGCGCGGCCTTGCAGGAACCCCTTGGCCTGCGCCACCAGCTTGCCGTAGCCCTCCGCGTCGATGCGGCCGACGCAGGGCGCGCTGCACCGCTTGATCTGGTGCAGCAGGCAGGGGCGGGAGCGGTTGCGGAACACCGTGTCGGCGCAGGAACGCAGCAGGAACACCCGCTGCATCGCCACCACCGTCTGGTTCACCGCCCAGGCGGAGGCGAACGGCCCCCAGTAGCTGCGGCCCTTGACCTGGGCGCCGCGGAACTTGGCCACCTGCGGAAAGGCGTGGTCCTCGGTCAGCATCAGCCACGGGTAGTTCTTGTCGTCGCGCAGCACGATGTTGTAGCGCGGCTTCAGCCGCTTGATGAGGTTGGCCTCCAGCAGCAGCGCCTCGGCCTCGGTGTGGGTGGTGACGATCTCCATGCTGGCCGTCTGCGACACCATCAGCCGCAGCCGCTCGGACAGCCGCGCGAACTGAGTGTAGCTGTACACGCGCTTCTTGAGCTGCTTCGCCTTGCCGACGTAGAGCGCCTCGCCCTTGCCGTCCAACATGCGATACACGCCGGGGCTGAGCGGCAAGGTCAGCAGGGTGCGCTCGATGACGGCGATGCCGAGGGCCGGTTCGCTCAAGATTTGCCTCGCCCCGGCCGCCCGCCGCCAAAACAATCCACCGATCGTGTGGATAAGTCTGTGGGGCATCGGCCGCGCATCGCGTTAACCCGGGGAAATCCTGTGACTTTCGCCGCCTTGCCTGTAAATTGAGCAGTCTTGCAGAGCGTTGTTTTCATTGCTTTCGGTGGATCGTCACTGTCACGAAATCAGCACATACAGCTAAATGCCTGACACTATTGGGAGTCAATGGGCGCGCGTGGACAACTGCCGCGCTCGCGCTCGATTTCCACGCCGACGGAAGCCATGTCGGCGAACACGTCCAGCTTCTCGACGCGCACCCGCACCACCAGGACGCCGGCGTCCTCGAGGCAGGTCTCCGCCAGCCGCTCCGCCAGCGTCTCCACCAGCCGGACATGGCCGGACGCCACCACCCGCCGCACGGCGCGCGCCACGCGCTCGTAATCCACCACGCGGTCAAGCTCGTCCCGCCCCACGCCGGAGCGGGACAGCCCGGCACCGTCCTGCCCCGCCAGCCCCTCCGCCACGCCGAGGTCGATGTTGATCCGCACCCGCTGCGGCGCCTGATGCTCGTGGGGGTGCACGCCGATGGATGCTGCGAGCACCATGTCGCGCAGGAACACGTGGCGCTGCCCCCTCCTCGCCAGGCGTGGGCTGTCGATCATTCCTCGGGGCTCCCGCCCAGGCCTTCATGGGGGGCCGGCCCCCATTG
>CAXTTH010000044.1:0-10245 GCA_964247035.1 uncultured Acetobacteraceae bacterium | reverse complement strand
CACGCCTGCAAGCGGCGGGAACCGGGTGGCCTACGGGCTGCCGCAGCCGGTCCCGCTGGTTTCGGTGATCGTGCCGACCCGGGACCACGCCGACCTGCTGTCCGTGTGCGCCGATGCCGTGCTGCGGCGCACCGACTATCCACGGCTGGAGCTGCTGATCGTGGACAACGGCTCGGTTGAGGCCGAGGCGCTTTTCCTGCTCGACCGGCTGGCGAAGGATGGCCGGGTGCGCGTGCTGCGCCACCCCGGCCGTTTCAACTGGTCCGCGATGAACAACGCCGCGGCGCGAGCGGCACGGGGCGACGTGCTGCTGCTGCTGAACAACGACATCGCCGCCTTGCATCCCGACTGGCTCACCGTGCTGGTGTCCCATGCCATGCAGCCCGGCGTGGGCGCTGTCGGGGCCAAGCTGCTGTATCCGGACGGCCGCGTGCAGCATGCCGGCATCGCGACGGACGAGACCGGCGTGCCGCGCCACCTGCTGCGCCATGCACCCGGCGACAGCGCCGGGCCGTTCGGGATGCTGGCGTCCGCCAGGCAGGTCTGGGCGGTGACGGGCGCCTGCCTTGCCTTGACGCGCGACGCCTTCTTCGCCGTCGGCGGCCTGAACGAGGCGTTGCCGGTCGCCTACAACGACGTGGACCTCTGCCTGCGCCTGACCGCGCACGGCTATCGCATCGTCTGGACTCCCTGGGCGGCGTTGGAGCATCGCGAGCTCGCGTCCCGCATTCCCGACCACGCGCCGGAGCGCCGTGACCAAACCCGGGAAGAGCTCGACCGGTTGGTGCGCGACTGGGGGCGCCTGGTGCTGCACAACCCGTTCCTGAACGCCAACTTGCACCTGCGGCAGGAGCAGCCGTGTTATGGCGCGACGGAGATGAGACCGTAATTCGGTTGCGGCCTGCTTGCCGATACGGTATCGCGCCCAGGCAATGCCGAGCTTACTCTTGCCCGCGCGCGAGCGCGGGATTGACCTGCTGGCCAATGTCGGCGCTGGGGCGCGGCAACGGGTCGCCTGGCAGGACGTGACGGATGGCCTGGCTGCCTGGCGCCTCACCGCCACCCTTGGATGGCTGGACATCAAGCTTCGCTATCGAGGCTCCGTGCTGGGCCCGTTCTGGCTGACCCTGTCCACCGCCGTCATGGTGCTGGCCATGGGCGTGCTCTACTCCCAGCTTTTCCACATGGAAGTGCAGAAATACCTGCCTTACCTCGCGCTGTCCCTGGTGCTGTGGAACACGCTGGGCGGCCTGGTGACGGACGCCTGCACCTGCTTCACCGCCGCAGAGGGCAGCATCCGGTCGCTCCGCATGCCGTTCACCATCCACGCGACGCGGGCGGTGGTGCGCAACGTGTTCGTGCTGCTGCACAACGTCGTCGTGATCGTGGGCGTGTTCGCCTGGTTCGACACATGGCCCGGCGTCACCGCGTTCGCCGCGCTGCCCGGAATCGTGCTGTGGGTCGTTGACGCCCTGGCGGCCTGCCTGCTGCTGGGCGCGTTCTGCGCCCGTTTCCGCGACGTGGCTCCCATCGTAGGCAGCGTGATGCAGATCGCCTTCTTTCTCACGCCGGTCATCTGGCAGCCCGAGCTGATCGCGGACAACGCCCAGTACTTGGCGCTCAACCCGTTCTACCCGTTGCTGGCCTTGGTGCGGGACCCGCTGCTGGGGGTGATGCCGGGGCTGGGCGTGTGGATCGCGGCGGCGGTGTGGAGCGCGGTGCTGTGCCTTTTGGCCTGGACGCTGTTCGCCCGGGTGCGCGGCCGGTTGGCGTTCTGGGTTTGAGCATGAAAGCCGGCATCCGCGCGGAAGGCCTTTGCATCGACTTCCCGCTGTATCACGGCAACAGCCGCAGCCTGAAGAAAACGGTGTTCGCCGCGGCGTCCGGCCGGCTGGGCGAGGATGGGCAGCATCGCATGGTGGTGCAGGCGCTGCGCGACATCTCGTTCACCCTGCGCCCAGGGGACCGCCTGGCCCTGGTGGGCGGCAACGGCGCCGGCAAGACGACGCTGCTGCGGGCGCTGGCCGGCATCTATGAGCCGGTGGCCGGCCGGCTGCGCGTCGAGGGCGCCGTGGGGTCGCTGCTGGACGTGAACTCCGGCATGAACAACGACTTGTCCGGCCGCGAGAACATCATGCTGCGCGGGCTATACAACGGCATGAACCGGGCCGCCACGGCCCGCCTGGTGGAAGACGTGTGCGACTTCGCCGAGTTGGGCGAGTTCATGGAGCTGCCGGTGCGGTTCTACTCCTCCGGGATGGCCGTGCGCCTCGCCTTCGCCATGGCCACGGCCATCCAGCCGCAGGTGTTGCTGATGGATGAGTGGTTCCTTGCGGGTGACGCGAACTTCCTGGACAAGGCGCGCGCCCGCATGGAGAGCTTGGTCAAGACCGCGGAAATCCTCGTGTTGTCCTCGCATCTGGAAAACATCGTGCTGGAATGGGCCACTCGGGTGATCTGGCTGGACCACGGCCGGATGCGCGAGGACGGCCCAGCGCGCGAGGTCATGAGCCACTACATGGACGTGGACACGATGTTGCCGCACCTGGCGGAGACGTCGGCTCCTTAGCCATGCCGGCTGCAGCCGTACGGCCAAGCCGCTTCATGGCCGGGCTCACGGCGGCCCTGGGCGGGACACGGCGGCGTGTGCCTGGCGTCGCAGCTTGGCCAAGTCCGATGCCGGTAATCGCCGAGAGCGGTGACGCGCGTTGCCCAGCATTCTGCTGCAAACAAGTTCGTGCGCGAGGCAAATACGCGCTTTATCATTAATGATACCAATTACAATTTTGCTACGGTTGCATTTCTTTAAACAACAGTGGCACTGATCCGGAGACGGGTAGCTTCTGAGTGGCGCGATAGACGCATTAATACTGTGTTTCCCTGCATCCACACAGGAAGTTTTCAGTAGGGCTTTTGACAAGGAGCTAATACGTGTGCCGCTCATCCATTCTCTTCGCTGATGATGATGTCCTGACCCAATGGGTAATGACTGAGGTGCTATCGCAAAGCGGGTATACAGTAACGAGCGTTTGCCGTTGCGAAGACGCTATCCAACTGCTGCAGGGTGATCCAGGCTTCGACCTTCTGCTCGCTGACCTGGATTTGCCGGACGCATTGGGCGGCAGCAGCTTAGTCGTCCAGTGGCGTGAGGCGTTGCCTGGGCGCGCGGCGATATTCACGTCTGCCCTGGCGTCCCCGCTGCGTTCCCTGGGTCGCCACGAGCATTTCCTGCGGCGACCCTTCAGTGCCGCGCGGCTGCTTGAGGTGGTTGAGTTCGCGATGGAGGAGGCTTTGTTCCAGCCGGTCTATCCCGGCATGACGCAGGGCTTGCAGCATGTGCACTGACTTGCGGTGGTTCAGCCGGGAACGAGCGGGTTGAAGGGCTGGATTTGCCTCTCGCTCGGCAGCTCTGCCGTGGACCAGCCGCCACCCAGCACGCGGACCAGGTCGACGGAAACCTGCTGGTAGCGTGAGCCCAGCCCGATCTGGGTCGTTTGCGCCTGCAACAGGGCAATCTGGGCGACCACGACATCGACGTAGTTGCCGACCCCGGCCGTGTAGAGCTGCAGCGAGAGCGCCTGCGCTTTGTTTGACGCATCGGCCGCCTTTTGGTCCAGGGCGCCTTCCTTGGTGAGCTGATCGTTCAGGGAAAGCTGGTCCTCGACCTGCTGGAAGGCCGCGAGCACGGTTGCCCGGTAGCGGTCGCGGACTTGCGCGTAGCTGGACTTGGCATAGTCCAGCTCCGCTTTGCGCAGCCCCCCTTCGAACAGCGGCAGGGCGATCTGCGACCCGATCGACCATACGGCGTTCGGCAGGCTGATCAGGTTGAACCCGGAATCCTGCGTGCCGGCAAGCCCGCTGAGCGAGATGTTGGGGTAGAACGCGGCACGCGACACGCCGATCTCCGCGTTGGCTGCCGCCATGGCCCGTTCGGCGGCGGCGATGTCAGGCCGCCGTTGCAACAGGTCCGACGGCACGCCGGACGGGATTTGCGGCATGACGAGCGGCGTGTCCTGCTGCGGCGGCAAGCTGAACGTGCTGGCGGACTCATTCACAAGGGCAGCGATGGCATGTTGCGCGAGGGCGCGCTGCGCCAGGTTGTCCTGGTACAGCGCCTGCACGGTGCTGAGCTGCGTCTGCGCGCGAGCGACGTCGAGCGCGTTGCCGATCTTGCCGGCCAGGCGCATCTGCGTGATGTTCAAGGCCGTCTGGTAGGTGGCGGCCGACTGCTTGAACACCTCGCCTTGCTGGTCCAAGCCGCGCAAGGTGATGTAGATGTTGGCCAGCTCCGCCTGCAAGCTGAGCTCGACGAAGGCGACGTTGGCGGCTTCCGCCTGCGCCAGGCGCTTGCGGGCCTTGGCCTCGTTGCCGATCCGGTCCCAGAGGTCGATCTCCCAGTTGGCCTGGGCGTCGATCTGCACGGATGGCTCGACGAACGGGGCCGTGCTGGTGGGCGAGCGGAACAGCCGGTAGGGGGATTGCTTGTTCTGCGATGCGAACCCTCCCACGCCGACCTGGGGATAGAGGCCCGATGCCGCCTCAGCCTCCAGCTCACGCGCCTGGGTGAACGCCTCCCGCTCGGCAAGCAGGTTGGGGTTGTCCGGTATCCTGGCTTCCAGCCGGTCGAGCGTAGGGCTGCCATACGCCTTCCACCACGCGCCGCGGGCGATCTTGTCTTGCGGATGCGCGACCTGCCATGGTCCAGCTCCTTTGTACGAGGCTGGAAGCACGTAGCTCGGAGGTTCGTACAGCGGCGCCAGGTCGCAGGACGTGAGCGATCCAGCCAGGATTGCGGCGGCCAGCCGGGCGCTCGACCTCACTTGGCGGGGCGGTTCGCGATGTTGCTGTCAGCCTGGCGCTCATTGTCCGAGTTCTGCGGCGGCGCTTGCACGACATCGACCACCTGGCCCTCCAGCAGCCCGTCGGAGGGGTTGGCGATCAACTGGTCGCTCAGCTTCAGCCCCTGCATGACCTGCACGGTCTCACCCAGGTTGAGGCCGAGCTTGATGTTTTGCAGATGCACTTTGTCGCCATCCTGGACGAGCGCCACCTGCAATCCCTGCGCGCGGAACAGCAAGGCCTGCTCGGGGATGACCAGGATGTTCGGGTCGGCCGGGATCTCGAACCGCACATCGGCGTAGGCGCCGGGCCAGATCTCCTCCTTGGGGTTCGGCAGCGTAAGCTCCGTCACCACGGTGCGCGAGGTCGAGTTGAACGATTTGGCGGTCGTCGTGACATCGACCTTGAAGGTGCGGTCGGGGAATTGCGGCATGGTCATCGTGGCAGTCAGGCCGGGCTTGACGTATCCTGCGTAGTCCTGCGGCACGGACACGAAGACGCGGATTTCGTGCACGTCGGCGACCGAGAACAACTCCTGGGTGCTGCCCTGCTGCCCCGCGTTGCCGCCGGCGGCGTTGACGAAGTTGCCGGTATCCGTGTTGCGGGACGTGACCACGCCGTCGAACGGCGCCACGACCTGCTTGAACGCCTCCTGCGACTCGAACCGCCCGACGTTGAACTGCGCCGCCTGCACCTCAGCTTGCGCAGCCTTCGCGTCGGCATTGTTCACGTCGACCGTCTGCTGTGAGACGGCTTGCGTGCCGGCCAGCTTCTGCCATCGCGCCGCCGTCACCTGGGCCAGGGCGTACTTGCCCTTCACGACCTGCAACTGCGCCCGGGCCTGCTCAAGCTCCTGGTCCAGGTTCGGGGTGGCGATGGTGGCCAGCAGCTCGCCCTTGCGCACGTCGGCGCCGTAATCCTTGTACCATGCCTGCACGTAGCCAGTGACCTGGGCGAAGATCGGCGCCTGGTACCAGGCTTGGGTTTGGCCTGGCAGCGTGATCGTGCGGACGCTTGGGCCGTGCTGCGGCGAAACCAGCGTCACTTTCGGCACCGACTCGTCGTCTGCCCGCTCCGTCAGGGCGGATACCGTGTTCGCTCGCCCGATGATGCCCCACGCGGCGACGCCGCCCGCCGCCAGGAGCGCTGCCCCGAACAGCAGCCAGCGTCCATTCCGCTTTCGCGCGCCGCCGCGCACCGCGGGAGCGGCTTGGGGCGGCTGGGCTTGGTCCGTCATGCCATGACCTCTTTGGGCTTCCTGTGGAGCAGCCGGCCATGCACCAGGGCGAACACTGCCGGCACGAACAGCAGCGTGGACACCGTGGCGACCGCAAGGCCGCCCATCACCGCGCGGCCGAGCGGGGCGTTCTGGGTGTTGCTGAGCGCCATGGGCAACATGCCGATGATCATCGCCAGCGCCGTCATCAGCACCGGGCGCACCCGGCCGTAGCCGGCCTCGATGGCGGCCCGCGCCGCGTCGCCGTGCTCGGCCAACCGCTCGCGGGCGAAGCTCACCACGAGGATGGAGTTCGCGGTCGCCGTTCCCATGCACATGATCGCCCCCGTCAGCGCCGGGACCGACAGGGTCGTGTTCGTGATGAACAGCGACCATGCGATGCCGGCCAGCGCACCCGGCAAGGCCGTGATGATGATGAACGGGTCGACCCAGGACTGGAAGTTCACGACGATGACCAGGTAGACCAGCATGACGGCGAACAGCAGGCCGCCGATCAGCTGGCTGTAGGCCGTGGCCATGGTCACGGCCTGGCCGCGCGTCGCCACGTGGGCGCTGCGGGGCACATCCTTCGCGGTCTCCTGCAGCACCAGCTGCACCGCGTCGTTCACCGCGCCCAGGTCGCGCTGCTGCACGCTGGCGTAGATGTCGATCGTGGGGGTGATGCTGTAATGCGAGACCACGAGCGGCATGCCGGTCTGGCTGATCTGGCTCAACCCCCCCAGCAGCTGCATGCCCTGGCCGGACGGGTTGCCGTCGCCCGCGTCGACCGGCAGGGTTTCCAGCGCGTTCATGCTGTCCAGCTCGGGCTGCGGCGTCTGCATGTTGACCAGGTACGAGACGCCGTTGGTGGTGTCGAGCCAATAGGTCGGCGCCGTCTGCCCGCTGCCGGACAAGGTCGCAAGCGCGTTGCCGGCGATGTCCGCCTCGGAGATGCCGGTGCCGCTGGCGAAGGAGCGCGACGAGGTCACCCGCAGGGTCGGCGCGTCCGGGGCTTGCAGGATGTTGGCGTCGGCGATGCCGGGTATCTTGGCGATGCGGGCCAGCACCTCCTTGGCGTAGTCGAAGTTGGCCCGCTGGTCGCGGCCGATCACCTGGATGTCGATGGGCGAGGGCAGGCCGAAGTCGAGGATCTTGGCCGTGATGTCGCCGGGCAGGAAGGTGAAGGCAGTGCCGGGGAACGCCGCGGCGAGCTTGGGCCGCAGAAGCTGCCGGTATTCCTGCACCGGCGAGGCCTCGTCCGTCAGGCTGATCGTCAGGTCGCAATCCGACGGCCCGATGGTGCCGCTGGCGCTGTACACCTCGTTGATGCCGCTGACCGGCAGGCCGCAATTGTCCACGATGCCGGCGACCTTGCCCGGCAGCGCGTTGCGGATTTCTTGGTTCACCAGCACGGACAGCTTGCCAGCGTCCTCGATGCGGGTGCCGATCTGGGCGCGCATGTGCATGTCCATCTCGCCCGAGCGGATTTCCGGGAAGAAGTTGCGCCCCAGGAACGGGACCAGCAGCAGCGAGGCGAGCGAGAGGGCGAGGAAGATGCCGATGAAGCTGCCGGTGCGGGCCATCACGTCCGTCAGCAGGTCGCGGTAGCTGGTCCGGAAGCGCTCGAACTGGCGCTCGAAGCCGCGCTGGAACCGCGTGAACGGCCCGCCGCGCTTGCCGCCGTGCTCGCCGTGCGCGTGCACCTGGCCGGCCAGCAGCCAGATGGCCATGGTCGGCACCAGCGTGCGGGACAGGATGAACGAGGTGATCATGGCGAACACGATCGCCATGGCCAGCGGCTTGAACAGGTAGCCGCCGATGCCGCTCAGCGTGAACAGCGGCAGCCAGACGATGCAGATGCACAAGGTGGAGACGAAGGTCGGCACGACGATCTCGTTGGCCGCGTCGATGATCGCCTCCTCAAGCTCCTGGCCCTGCTCAAGGTGGGACGAGATGTTCTCGATCATCACCGTGGCGTCGTCCACCAGGATGCCGACCGCGAGCGCCAGCCCGCCCAGCGTCATGACGTTGATGGTCTCGCCCAGCCAGGACAGCACCAGGATGGAGGTCAGGATGCAGAGCGGGATGGAGGTCGCCACGATCAGCGTCGAGCGCCAGGAGCCGAGGAACAGCAGCACCATCGCGCCGGTCAGCACCGCGGCGATGGCCATCTCGCGCACCACGTCCTCGACCGAGTCCCGCACGAAGGTGGAGGCGTCGTTCAGCGGGGTGATCCTGATGCCGGGGGGCAGCGTCTTCTCGATGCCCGGCAGCATCTTCTTGACGCCTTCCACGACCGCGAGCGTGGAGGCGTTGCCGGTCTTCAGCACCTGCATCAGCACGCTCTGCTGGCCGTGCACCAGCACCATGTTGGTCTGCGGCGGGCCGCCGCGGTGCACGTAGGCCACGTCGCGCATGTAGACGATGGCGTTGCCGACCTGCTTGATCGGCAGGTTGTTGAACGTGTCGAGGTTGACGGGCGAGGCGTTGGTAGACACGAGGTAGTCGAGCTTGCCGATCTTCTCGTCGCCGGCCGGCAGCACCAGGTTCTGCCGGGCAAGCGCCTTGGACACGTCCTGCGCCGACAGCCCGTGCTCCAGCAGGCCGCGCTGGTTGAGGTCAACCTCCACCACGCGCGACGTGCCGCCATAGGGCGTGGGGATGGCCACGCCGGGCACGCTGATCAGCGTGGGCCGGATGAAGTTCGATGCAAGGTCATACAGTTGCTGGACGGTCTGGTTGGTGCCCGAGACCTGCAGGTCCAGCACCGGCACGCTGGAGGCGTTGTACACCAGGATCTGCGGCGGCGTGATGCCCGGCGGCATTTGCTTGAGCACGGTCTGCGCACTCGCCGCGATCTGCGCCTGGGCGGCCGAGACGTTCGTGTTCGGCTGGAAGAAGATCTTGATGACGCCGCGGCCGTAGAGCGACTGGCTTTCGATGTGCTCGATGTTGCTGACCGTCGTGGTCAGCGTGCGCTCGAAGTAGTAGACCACCCGGCCGGACATGTCCTGCGGCGTCAGGCCGTTATAAGTCCAGACAACCGCGACGACGGGGATGTCGATGGCTGGGAAGATGTCGGTCGGCGTCTTCCAGGCTGCCGAGCCGCCGAACACCAGGATGACGATCGCCAGGACGACGAACGTCAGCCGCCGGCGCAGCGCGATCAAGACGATGGAGTTCATCGAGCTGGCTCAGGCGTCACGGTCCACCAGGAATGTTGTTCCGGTTTCTCTCCGGGGTGCTTGGCTTCCTAGCCGTTCGGCCCGGCCGAAACAATCAGCCTGGTATTAAATGATTGCCAGGTTCGCCTTCGTGTCGTCGTCTCAGGCCTTGAACTTGCCCTCCATCACGATCTGCGCCAGCGGGATGCGCTCGCTCGGGTGCTCGCGGGCCGCCATCGCCTCGGCCAGCGTGGTCTTGTCGCCGGGCCGGCCGACGGCGATCATCTGCTCCACGCGGTAGCCGACCGGCACGCCCAGCTCGGCGAAGGCGCGCTCCTTGTCGAAGCCGACCATGCCGTGGGCCTGCCATCCCAGCAGCGTTGCCTGAAGGGCGAGGCTGGCCCAGGCGGAGCCGGCGTCCATCGAGTGGCTGTAGGACGGCACGGGCGTGTCCTTGCCGGGCGGGAGCATGGTCGAGTTCGACACCAGCGCCATCAGGACGGCGGCGTTCTTGGCCCAGCCCTGGTTGAACTCGACCAGCAGGTCCAGCATCGCGTCAAAATGCGGCGTGCCGCGGCGTCCGTAGATGAAGCGCCAGGGCTGCGAGTTGTAGGAGGACGGCGCCCAGCGCGCCGCCTCGAACAAGGTCATCAGGTCGGCCTCGCCAATCTGCTCGTCGGTGAAGGCGCGCGGCGACCAGCGTTCCAGGAACAGCTTGTCGATCGGGTGGTCGGAATGCCGGTGGTTGGCGTCGGTCATGAACAGCTCCCGGGGTTGCCTCAAGCTAATCATGGCGCCGGTTTCCATGCAATCGGCGCCAGCTTCGTGGAAATCTCCGCCAGGCGGTGCGTGGCCGCGATCACCCACCCCAATTCTTGCGCCCGCCCGGCAAGGTCCACTTCTTGCAGCAGGGCGTGGACCTCCCGCTTCAGCATGGGGACGACATGGGCGCCGTGCTGTGAGTCATGGCCGTGGCCAGGGCCTCGCGGATGGCGTTCGCCTTCATGCCGCTCTCCGGCGCTACGC
>CAXTTH010000043.1:0-10306 GCA_964247035.1 uncultured Acetobacteraceae bacterium | reverse complement strand
GCGGAGTGACTGGCCTGCAGCGCTGAAGGAGGGTGACGATGGATGGCACGACCGGCGCTGCGCCGAGACGGTTGTCCGACCTAGGCGGCCCACGCGGCTGGCCGTTGCTGGGCAACTTGCTCGACCTCGAAATTCCGCGGTTGCACCAGCAGCTTGAAGGCTGGGCAGGGGAGCACGGGCCGGTGTATCGCCTCCGGATGGGGCTGCGTGACGCCTTGGTGGTGGCGCGGCCGGACCTGATAGACGGCATCCTGCGCGACCGGCCCGATGGCTGGAGGCGCCTGCCGGGCCTGCGGGCGGTGATCCAGGAGATGGGGCTGGACGGCCTGTTCTCGGCCGAGGGCGACACGTGGCGGCGTCAGCGGCGGCTGGTGACGGCGGCGTTCACGCCCAGCACGCTGAAACGCTACTTCCCCTTGATCGAGCGCATCACCGAGCGGCTGAAGGAGCAGCTGGGCCAGGCGGCGCGGGACGGCGCATGGATCGACCTGCAAGCCATGCTGATGCGCTATACCGTGGACGTGACGGCGAGCCTCGCGTTCGGGGTGGACGTCAATACCCTCCAGCACGGCAATGGGGCCTTGCAGGAGAACATAGACAAGATATTCCCCATGCTGATGCGCCGTATCTATGCGCCGTTTCCCCTTTGGCGCTACGTCAAGCGGCCGGCGGACCGGGTGTTTGACCAGCACTTGGCGGCCGGGCACGAGGCGGTGAGCGGCTTCATCCAGGCCGCCCGCGAGCGGATCAAGCAGAACCCGGCGCTCGCCGAGCGCCCGACCAACCTGCTGGAAGCGATGCTGGTGGCCCAGGATGCCGATGGCGCAGCGCTCAGCGAGGCGGAGGTCACCGGCAACGTGTTCACCATGCTGCTGGCCGGCGAGGACACCACGGCCAACACCCTGGCCTGGACCTTGCACCTGCTGCACCAAAATCCTGAGGCCTGGCGCGCGCTGGTGCAAGACGTGGACGACGCCCTGGGCGCCGATGCCGTTCCGCACAGCTTCCAGCAAGCATCCGGCCTGGCCGCCGTTGAGGCTTGCGCGAACGAGTCGATGCGGCTGCGGCCGGTGGCGCCGTTCCTTCTGCTGACGAACAACGCGCCGGCCGAGGTGAACGGCATCGTGCTGCCGGCGGGCACCTCGGTGTTCTGCCTGATGCGCAGCGGGGCGGTGGATGCAAGCGTCGCGGCGGATGCCGCCGAGTTCCGCCCGTCGCGCTGGCGCGCCGCAGACCTGGCTGCCGACGAGACGGCTGCGCCGTCCGGCAACCGACAAATACGAGCAGCCTCTACGCCGTTTGGCGCTGGTCCACGGGTTTGCCCGGGGCGCTACCTGGCGATGCTGGAGATGAAGATGGTCCTGGCCGCCATCGCCCGCAATTTCGACCTGGTCGAGGTCAGCACCGAGGATGGCACGCCGCCGCGCGAGCGCCTGGACTTCACGATGGCGCCGGTCGGGCTGCGGATGAAGATCAAGGCCCGGGCGGCGGGCTGACGCTCAGCGTTTCAGCCGATAGCCGGTGCGGAAGATTTGCCAGATGCCGGCCAGGCAAGCCGCCATGAACCCCAGCGTCATGCCCAGGCTGATGCCGACGCCGATGTCGGAAGTGCCGAAGAAGCTCCAGCGGAAGCCGCTGATCAGGTACACCACGGGGTTGAACAGCGTCACCGTCTGCCAGACCGGCGGCAGCATGCTGATCGAGTAGAAGCTGCCGCCCAGGAAGGTCAGCGGGGTGATGATGAGCAGCGGCACCAGGTTCAGCTTCTCGAAGCTGTCCGCCCAGATGCCGATGATGAAGCCGAACAGGCTGAACGTCACCGCCGTCAGCACCAGGAAGGCCAGCATCCAACCCGGGTGGGTGATGCCGAACGGGACGAACAGGCGCGCCGTGGCCAGGATGATGAGGCCCAGCACGAGCGACTTGCTGGCGGCGGCGCCCACGTAGCCGATGACGATCTCGATCGGGGACACGGGTGCGGACAGCAGCTCGTAGATCGTGCCGACGAACTTCGGGAAGTAGATGCCGAACGAAGCGTTGGCAATGCTTTGGGTCAGCAGGGAGAGCATGATGAGGCCGGGGATGATGAACGCGCCGTAGCTGACGCCATCGACCGCGGCCATGCGGGAGCCGATGGCGGCGCCGAACACCACGAAGTACAGCGAGGTGGAGATCACCGGGGAGACGATGCTTTGCAGCAGCGTGCGCCAGGTGCGGCTCATCTCGAAGACGTAGATGGCGCGAATCGCGTAGAGGTTCATGGCTGGGCGTGCACCAGGCTGACGAAGATGTCCTCGAGCGAGCTTTGGTGGGTCTGCAAGGTCTTCACCCGCAGGCCCAGCCCGTCCAACTTGTGCATCAGGGCGGCGATGCCGTTGTCCTCGGCTTGCGCGTCGTAGCTGTAGGTCAGCTCGCCGCCGTCCGCGGCCATGGCGAGCCGCCAGGGCGCCAGTGGCTGCGGAACTTCGGCCAGGCGGTCCCGCAAGGTCAGCGTCAGCTGCGAGGTGCCGAGCTTGGCCATCAGCGCCGCCTTGTCCTCCACCAGCAGGATGCGCCCGCCGGTTATCACGCCGACCCGGTCGGCCATCTGCTCGGCCTCCTCGATGTAGTGGGTGGTCAGCAGGATGGTGACGCCGGAGTCGCGCAGCCGGCGCACCATCTCCCACATGTCCCGCCGCAGCTCCACGTCCACGCCGGCGGTGGGCTCGTCCAGGAACAGGATGCTGGGCTCGTGCGCCAGGGCCTTGGCGATCATCACTCGGCGCTTCATGCCGCCGGACAGGGTGATGATCTTGCTATGGCGCTTGTCCCACAGCGAGAGGTCGCGCAGCACGCGCTCCAGGTGCGCCGGGTTGGAAGGCTTGCCGAACAGGCCGCGGCTGTAGCGCACGGTGGCGAGCACGGTCTCGAACGCGTCCGTGGCCAGCTCCTGCGGCACCAGGCCGATCTTGCTGCGCGCGCCCCGGTAGTCGGTCACCACGTCGTGCCCGTCGGCCAGCACGGTGCCGCTGCTGGGATTGACGATGCCGCAGATGATGCTGATCAGCGTCGTCTTGCCGGCGCCGTTCGGCCCCAGCAGGGCGAAGATCTCACCGGCGCGGATGTCGAGGTCGATGGGGTGCAGCGCCTGGAAGCCGGAGGTGTAGGTCTTGGTGAGGCCTTTGACGGACACGGCGATGGGCCGGGCGGGCGGCGGTGCGGCCCCGTCAAGCTGGTCGGCAGGATATCCTGTAATCATGCGTCTCACGGGGAAGGGGCTGGCGCGCCAGGCGCCGGACAGGCGGAGATGTGAGGGACATCGGGCCGGCTGGCAATGACCTGCCCAGCGCTTGCACCGCAGCACGGCCGCTTGAAGTCATGAGATGACCGGTCATATTTACGCCATGACCAAGGACGGCCCCACTGTGCGAGACCGCCTGCTGCAAGCCGGGATGTCGGTGTTCAGCCGCTCGGGCTTCAACGGATCAAGCGTGCAGGACATCACCGAGGCCGCCGGCGTGCCCAAGGGTTCGTTCTACAACCATTTCGACAGCAAGGAGACGCTCGGCGCGGCGGTGGTCGAGTACTTCTGGGATCATAAGTCCAGCCGCGTGCTGATGGTGCTGGACCAGGAGGATCTGGAGCCGCTGGTCCGGCTGCGGCGCTACTTCGAGCAGGCCAAGGCCGAGATCGAAGCGAAGGACTACACGTGCGGCTGCTTCCTCGGCAACATGACGGCCGAGCTGTCGGATCACAGCACCGTCATCTCGGACCGGCTTGCCGGGATTTACACGAAGTGGACCGAGCGCATTGCCAGTTGCCTGGCGCAGGCGCAGGCTGAAGGTGGCCTCAGGCGTGAAGCGGACCCGGCTGTCCTGGCGACCTTCGCCTTGAATGCTTGGGAGGGTGCGATGCTGCGGGCCAGGGCGGCCAAGAGCAGCCGCCCGCTGCAGCAGTTCATCGATACGCTGTTCACCCAACTGCTACGTTGATCCCTTTCGCTGGAGAGTAAGATGACCAGTCATTCAGAGCCGCTCCGCGGCGTGACGCCGTTCACCCGCGCCGACGGGTCCGGCAAGGGCGGCCGGGCCCGCTTCGCCGTCACTGCGGCCGTGCTGCTGGGCCTGGCCGGCGCGGGACTCTGGGCTTGGAGCGGACGCGGGTCCGGGACGGCCCCGGTTGCCATGGCGCCGCCGCCGGCCCCCGTGACGGTAAGCCCGCCTTTGCAGCGCAGCGTGGCGCAATCGACCGACTTCACCGGCCAGTTCTCCGCCGTGGACCAGGTGGACCTGCGCGCCCAGGTCAGCGGCTACCTGACCGAGATCCATTTCACCGACGGCCAGATCGTTCACAAGGGCGACCTGCTGTTCGTGATCGATCCGCGGCCCTACGCGATCCAGCTGCAGCAGGCGACGGCGCAGTATCAAACCGCGGTGGCCGGGCTGGACCTGGCCAACAAGGAGGTGTCCCGCTCCGCCACCCTGCACCGCAACGACTTTGAATCCGGCGAGACGCTCGACCAGCGCACCCAGGTGCAGCAGGTGGCGCTGGCCACGATCGAGCAGGCGAAGGCGGCGATCCGCGCGGCCCAGCTCAACCTCGACTTCACCCGCATCACCGCCCCGTTCACCGGCCGCATCGGCGCGCGCCAGGTGTCGCTCGGCAGCCTGATCAGCGGCAGCGGCAGCGGCAGCGCTGGCCTGGCCAGCATCGTCTCGCTCGACCCGATGCACCTTGACTTCGACATGAGCGAGGCCGACGCGCTGGCCTACCAGCGTTTCCTCGGCACCAAGCAGCCGGGGCTGGATCGGTTCGTCAAGGTCAGCCTCAGCGACGAGGCCGGCTGGCAGCGCCGCGGCGAGCTGGACTTCCTGGACAACCAGGTGGACCGCAGCAGCGGCACCATGCATGCCCGCGCCACGGTGGCGAACCCGGACCTGCTGATCGCGCCGGGCCAGTTCGCCCGGCTGCAACTGCCGATGTCCGCCCCGCGCCCCGTGCTGCTGGTGCCGGACGCCGCCCTGGTGACCGACCAGTCGCGCAAGATGCTGATGGTGGCGGCCGCGGACGGCACGGTGACGCCGAAGCCGGTCGAGATCGGCGCGCTGGAAGGCGACCGGCTGCGGATCATCACCAAGGGCCTGGCGCCCACCGACCAGGTCATCATCAACGGCCTGATGCGGCTGCGGCCCGGCGCCAAGGTCGCGCCGCACGCGGGCTCCATCGACGTCGCGGCCCAGTAGGGAAGCCCAGCCATGCGCATCTCGCACTTCTTCATCGACCATCCGATCTTCGCCTCGGTGTTGTCGCTGTTCATCACCATCGTGGGCGGCGTCGCGTACTTCACGCTGCCAGTGTCGCAGTACCCGTCTATCGCGCCGCCGATCGTGCAGGTGACAGCGACCTATCCCGGCGCGTCGGCCGAGGTGCTGAGCCAGACGGTGGCGACGCCGATCGAGCAGCAGATCAACGGCGTCGAGAACATGCTGTACCTCAGCAGCCAAGCGACCGGGGACGGCAAGCTCACCATCTCCGTCACCTTCAAGCTCGGCACCGACCTCGACACGGCGCAGGTGCTGACACAGAACCGCGTGGCCGTGGCGCTGCCCCGCCTGCCGGACGCGGTGCAGCGGCTCGGCGTCACCGTCATCAAGAGCTCGCCGGACCTGATGATGGTGATCCATCTCTCGTCGCCCGACCATTCACGCGACCAAATCTACCTGTCGAACTACGCGACCCTGCACGTGAAGGACGCGCTGGCGCGGCAGGACGGCGTGGGCAACGTGCAGGTGTTCGGCGGGCGGGACTACTCCATGCGGATCTGGCTCGATCCGGACAAGGCCGCAGCCCACAACCTGACCGGCGGCGAGATCGTGGCGGCGTTGCAGGCGCAGAACGTGCAGGTCTCGTCCGGCGTGCTCGGTCAGCCGCCGGTGCCGCAGCCGGGGGCGTTCCAGCTGAACGTGCAGACCCAGGGTCGCCTGGTTGACCCGGCGCAGTTCGGCAACGTCATCATCAAGACGGACGCGGCCGGCCGGGTGACCCGCATCAGCGACATCGGCCGAGTGGAGCTGGGCGCGCAGGATTACGGCTCCAACGGCTACCTGGACGTGCTCGATGCGGTGCCGCTGATCGTCTATCAGCAGCCTGGCTCCAACGCCCTGTCCACGGCGCGGCACATCCACGCGGCGATGGAGGAGCTGTCCAAGCAGTTCCCCGAGGGGCTGCGCTACGACATCGTCTATGACACCACGATCTTCATCGCGCAGTCCGTGCACGAGGTGCTGGTGACCATCCTGGAAGCGGTGGCGCTGGTCGTGGTGGTGGTCATCCTGTTCCTGCAGACCTGGCGCGCCTCGGTCATCCCGATCGTGGCGATCCCGGTGTCGCTGGTCGGCACCTTCGCGGTGCTGGCGGCGCTCGGCTTATCGCTGAACAACCTCTCCCTGTTCGGGTTGGTGCTGGCGGTCGGCATCGTGGTCGATGACGCGATCGTCGTGGTGGAGAACGTCGAGCGCAACCTGCGGCTCGGCATGTCGCCCCGCGAGGCGGCGCACCGCACCATGGACGAGGTGGGCGGCGCGCTGATCGCCATCGCGTTGACGCTGTGCGCGGTGTTCATCCCGTCGGCGTTCATCTCCGGCATCTCCGGCCAGTTCTTCCGCCAGTTCGCCGTGACCATCGCCGCCTCCACGGTGATCTCCTGCTTCGTTTCGCTGACGCTCAGCCCCGCCCTGTGCGCCATCCTGTTCAAGCCGCACGCGGCCCATGCCGGGCTGGGCCGGCGCAGCCTGCTGGCGCGCCCGTTCGTTGCGTTCTTCGACGGCTTCAACCGCGGCTTCGAGTGGTTGTCGGTGCGGTTCGGCCGGCTGACGGCGCGGCTGATCCGCCTGAGCGCGCTCATGCTGGTGGCGTATGCCGTGCTGATCGGCCTTACGGGCTGGCAGTTCAGCCGTGCGCCCACGGGGTTCATCCCGGAGCTGGACCAAGGCTACCTGATCACCGTCGTTCAGCTGCCGCCGGGCGCCTCGCTAGCGCGCACGGACGCCGTGGTGCAGAACGCGATCAAGATCATCCTGGCGACGCCGGGCGTGGCGCACGCCGTTGCCTTCTCCGGGCTGGACGGGGCCACGCTGACCAACGCGTCCAACGCCGGGGCGATCTTCGTAGGGACCAAGCCGTTCGTCGAGCGGGACGAGCAGGGGCTGACCGCCAACGTGATCCTGGCTTCCCTGCGCCAACGCCTGTCCATGATCGAGGACGCCTTCGTCATCACCATCGCGCCGCCCCCCGTGGCGGGCATCGGCAACGCCGGCGGCTTCAAGATGCTGCTGCAGGACCAGGCGGGCCTTGGCCCGGCGGCGATGCAAGCGGCGGCGCAGGGCCTGGCTGCCGCGGCCAACGGGACGCCGGGCCTGGTGGGCGTGTTCAGCCCGTTCAGCGCCGGCACCCCCACCATCTACGCCGACATTGACCGGGTGAAGGCCGAGAAGCTTGGCGTGTCGCCGGACAAGGTGTCCGAGGCGTTGCAGGTGTTCATCGGGTCGGCCTACATCAACGACTTCAACTATCTTGGCCGGACCTACCAGGTGGTGGCGCAGGCGGATGGCAAGTTCCGCACCACGACCGCCGACATCGCCCGGCTCAAGACCCGCAACGCGGCGGGCGCCATGGTGCCGATCGGCTCGGTTGCGAGCTTCCGCGACGTCACCGGGCCGTACCGCGTGCCGCGCTACGACCTGTTCCCGGCGGCCGAGGTGCAGGGCGGCACGCTGCCGGGCGTCTCCTCCGGCTACGGGCTGGCGGCGATGGAGGCGCTGGCGAAGGCGACGCTGCCGGCGGGAATCGGGTTTGAGTGGACGGACCTTGCCTTCCAGCAGCGGCAGACCGGCAACACCACGATCCTGATCTTCGGCGCTTCGGTGCTGTTCGTCTTCATGGTGCTGGCCGCCCAGTACGAGAGCTGGAGCCTGCCGCTGTCGGTGGTGCTGATCGTGCCGATGTGCCTGCTGGCGGCGGTGACTGGACTGCTGCTGCGCGGCCTGAGCGTGGACATCCTGGCGCAGATCGGCTTCGTGGTGCTGGTGGGGCTGGCGTCCAAGAACGCGATCCTGATCGTGGAGTTCGCCAAGCAGGCGCAGGACGCGGGGGCCAGCGCGTCCGACGCCGCGGTGCAGGCGGCGCGGACCCGGCTGCGGCCGATCCTGATGACCTCGTTCGCCTTCGTGCTCGGCGTGGTGCCGCTGGTGACGGCGACCGGGGCGGGGGCGGAGCTGCGGCAGTCGCTTGGCACCGCCGTGTTCTTCGGCATGCTGGGCGTCACCGGGTTCGGCCTGGTGTTCACCCCGGTGTTCTACTCGGTCATCCAGCAACTGTTCCGGGCCCGGCACGCGGCTCCGCAAGCCGTGGCGCAAGTGGGCGAGTGACTCGTCGCCCGCAGTGTCTCGTCCCGGGCTGGATGCCGGCGCATTCAGCCTGGACGAGGCGACAGCACTCTTCGAGGATAGCTCGCCAGTCTCAAGCCAATAACCGCATGAAATTGTAATGCTAATCGGAAAATTGCACTCTGCGCGCCTACGCAAGCAACAACGTTGCAATACAGTTGTAATTGCGCATTGAATCGTAAATCTGCATAAATCATGTCTTCGGCAGATTGCCTTCTACAAAGCATTTCGATAGCAGGGCTCGCCTTAGGCAGCAGGATCGTGACGAGGCAACTCTGACGATGCTGCTGTGAATGGCTGCAGGCGATAGGACAAAATACTTATGACTACCTTAACCGTCGGAAATGGCGAAGAATATTCCACCATCGAGTCCGCCGTTGCGGCCTCCAGCAGCGGCGACACGGTCGCCGTCGATGCCGGCGCCTACACCAACGATTTCGTCACCATCAACCATGACCTGACGCTGCAAGCGGTGGGCGGCACCGTCAGCATCGTGGCGACCCAGCAGCCTCCGGATGGCAAGGCCATCATCGACGCGGGCGGCTCCGGCGTCACCGTGGCAATTAGCGGGTTCGACCTTTCGGGTGCCGCCGTGTCCTCCGGCAACGGCGCTGGCGTTCGCTACGAGGGCGGCGCGCTGACCCTGACGAATGACACCATCCACAACAACCAGGACGGCCTGCTCGGCGCGCCCGACCCGGCGGGCAGCATCACCATCGACAGCTCGACCTTCACGGGCAACGGCGCTGGCGACGGCTACACCCACAACATCTACATCGGCGCCATCCAGAGCGCCACGATCGAGAACAGCACGATCACCGCCGCCAACGCGGGCCACGACATCAAGAGCCGGGCCGCCAACACAACCATCACCAACAACACCATCGCGGACGGCGCATCGGGCACGGCCAGCTACGAGATCGACCTTTCGAACGGCGGCAACGGCGTCATCACCGGCAACACGATCGAGAAGGGCGTCAACGCGTCCAACCCGATCGCTATCACCACGGGCGAGGAAGGCAACGCCTACGCCAGCTCCAGTCTGCTGGTGCAAAACAACACGATCCTCAACGACGACACAGGCCATGCCACCACCACCGTGGTGAACGACACGGCCGCAACCGCTAAGGTCAACAGCAACCAGCTGTATGGCTGGACCAACGTGTCCGTCGGCCCCGCCGACGACAGCGGCAATACGCTGCTGACCAGCGAGCCCAGCTCCGGCGGCGGTTCGGCACCAACGCCGACGCCATCGCCTGCCCCGACGCCGGCTCCCGCGCCGTCCGGCTTGCCGGACACCCTGGTGCTGGGGGTGTCGGAGGACGCCTGGCAGGGCGATGCGCAGTTCACCGTCACCATCAACGGCCAGACGGTCGGCGGCGCCTACACCGCCACCGCCTCGCACGCCGCCGGCGCGGTGCAGGACGTCTCGCTGGCCGGCAACTGGGGCGCCGGCCAGAAGACCATCGGCGTCTCGTTCATCAACGACGCCTACGGCGGCACCGCCAGCACCGACCGCAACCTCTACGTCAGCCAGGTCAGCTACGACGGCCAGGCGGCAGGCGGCGCGCCGGCGACGCTCGACTCCAACGGCACGGCCAGCTTCGCAACCCTTGGCGGCGCCACCCCGATCACCCTCAGCCTGGCCGAGGACGCCTGGCAGGGCGATGCGCAGTACTCCGTCGCGGTGGACGGCACGACGCTGGTGCAGGACGGCACGGTGACGGCGCTGCACGGCCAGGGCCAGAGCCAGGCGGTCGACCTGCAGCAGGTGCTCACTGCCGGCACGCACGACGTGGCGGTGTCGTTCCTGAACGACGCGTACGGCGGCACCGCCGGCACGGACCGCAACCTGTACGTGCAGGGCATCTCGGTGAACGGCA
>CAXTTH010000042.1:0-10350 GCA_964247035.1 uncultured Acetobacteraceae bacterium | reverse complement strand
ATTCCCGGCTGTTCGCCAGACAATCAAGCTACCAATGGCAACAGTCAACCGCGCAGAACGTTTCCAGTCCGTTCCACAAGTTGGCCGTTCCACAAGTTGGCCGTTTTTCGACCTATGAGGTGACTGGGCCTCGTAGCCGCCGCGCCCCGCCAGGAAACGCCCGTCGGCCAGCATGACGTTCTCGATCAAGCTGGCTTCCGAGTCCGCGGCCGTTTCCGGCAGGGTGTGCAGCAACCCGCCGGCGAGATGCCCCGTCGTTTGCCCGGTGACCTGGGCTAGGTGCCGAAGCGCGGCCTCATTGATATGGCGGTCGACATCGACGCTGTTGCCAGTGACTTGCTTGGCAAACACTCGCGGCGGCACGTTCGCGGCAAGGGCCGCTCGCCATAACCAGCTGCTAAACAGCTCATCCGACAGTCGCTTCGGTCGTTGCGGCCATAACGTTGGCTGTCGCAGTGTGTAGAGCGGCTCCAGAGCCAGTCCCGCTCCCGCCGTGACCTTGGTCCGGGTCGTCCGCGCCGGCAGCGCGGCACGAGCCCGCGCGCCGAATCAGCGGTCCATGCCATCGCGCAACTGGGTGATTAGATTCGCCCCGGTTGCCGCCACTTGCTCGAGAAGGGCAATGATATTGTCCCGCGCGGTCGGGTCCGATGTCGGCAACCAGGCGTCGGCCGCGCTCGACAGCTCGTCCGCCTGGCAGACCTGCGGATCAGGCCCGGTCAAAGATAAGCCGCGTCGGCGATGGCTGCGATCCGTTCCGGCAGGCTGCTATGAGCTCGGGCCAGCATCGTGCGATCGATGCACTCGTGCCCGGTCCGGATCGCCTCGACCGCGGCCTGCCGAAGCAGGCTAGCGATGCCGCCGATCAACCCGCCTGCCGCCGCCAGGATGGTCTGCGCCATCCCGGGATCGGTCAACTGCGACGGGCGGCGCAACGGCAGTTGCTGCGCGAAGGTTGCAAGCAGCTTGGCGTAGTCCATGTCGTCCAGCTGCCAGCGTGGCAGGGTCAGCAGCTCGAACCGGTTGGCCAGCTGCTCGTCGCGGCGGAAGATGGCGGCGATCTCCTTGGTGGCGAAGCAGCCGAGCGACACCCCCGTGACCGAGCCCAGGTTGCGCAGGTCGACCAGCATCGGCCCGATGCCGCTCCCGCTGATGTTGTGCAGGTCGTCGATCAACAGCAGGCGCAGGCCCACGTCCTGCATCGCCCGGTAGGTTTCGCTCCGAAGCTGCACGATCGTGTGTCGCCGGGCCGGCTCGCGGCCGAGCGCCTGCAGGATGTTCGCCAGCAGCGGGACGATCCGTGGGTCGTTGGGTGCCTGCACGAACGCGACGGGGATGGTCGCTCGTTCGGCGGAAGCATCCTCCGGCAGAATGTTACGCGCGTGGAAACGGCGCGCGATGGCGGTCTTGCCGTTGTTGCTGGCGCCGACCACCAGCAGATTGTCCAGCCGCATCCGCCGTTCGGAGCGCAGAATGCGGTCGAGGCGCTGGTGCGCCTCCTGGGCACGGCCATAGCCGATCCAGAGATCGCGATCGATGCACGCGATCCGCTGCGCGTCGTCCAGAGCGAGCAGCCGGCGAGCTGCTGCATTGAGATGCGGGGCGTCCGCGTCGACCGTCACAGTCGTTCGACGTCGGTGAAGGCCGCGACGTCGCCGCCGGCCCATGCGGGAGCGCGGCTGACCGACTCCAGGGCGGTGTTGGCTACGGCGGACGGGCTCTCGGGTTGAGCAAGGCCGGCCTCCCGGGCGCCTTTGCCGGCCTGTCGCGAGCGTTCCGCCTTGCGACGGATCGTCGCCGTGCGCGCGGCTGTCTCGATGGCTTTTATCTTCGTCACGTTCTCGAACAGTCGATCCTCGGTCCGGTCCTGCGCCTTGGACGCGTGCAAGGTGCGCCGGGATGCTTCGCTCTGGGCAAGCGTCATGTCCGGGCGCGGCACCCGGGTCGGCACCGCCAGGTATTGATCGATCGTCTCGTCCAGCACCCAGACTTGAGCCAGACTGCGCGGGTCGTACACCACGATGCGCTCGACCCGGCGCCCGTTGTCGCGCTGCCACAATGGCAGGAGCTCGGGCGCGCTGTAGTCGACCCGGAACAGCCTGACCCCGGTGCGGGCGAGCGCCCTTGTCTCGTAGGGCAGGAAGTCCAGCAGCAGCCGTTCTGAGGCCAGGCGCGGCGGGATGCGCTCGGCATCATGCAGGTCGGGCCGGCGATACCAGGCAAGGTATCGATCCATCGGCCGCTCGCCGATCCCGTCGTGGGTGGTATGGTTATAGCTGTCGATCGCCAGCGCCAGCACCCGCTCCAACTCCGGCAGGGTCAGGCAGGCCCGCTGCTCGGACTCCGCTTCGCCGCGCTCGTTGACGCTGCTGAAGGTGGTGCCGCGCAGGCCGTGCACGACGCGCATCATCGTCCCGATCAGGCGCTCGATCGTCCCGTGCTGTTCCGGATGCCCTTTCGCTCGCACTTTGGAGGTGATGCCGTGCCGGCGCAGTCCACGCTGAATGCCGCGCGCCTCGTTCTCCGGGCCCTGGTCGTACTCCAAGGTGCGTGGCTTGCCGTAGACCGGCCAGTGCACGCTGGCGAGGTCGCGTTTGGCCAGCCAATCTTCCTTGGGCAGGCAAGCGTGCGCGAGGCAAGTCGCAACGGTGATGGTCGAGGCTGCCTCAAGCGACACGGAAAAGCCCGGGACCACGCGGCTGTAGAGATCGACCGCGACGGTGAAGTCGGGCCGGCCGATGACGGTGCGGTCCTCCTCGCGGACCAGCAGGATGTCGCATGGCGTGCTGTCGACCTGAACGCGCTCCCACGGCGCGGCAGCGCCGGGATGCGCGCTGGTGAGCAGGCGCAGGGCCCGGGCCGCTTTGGCTCCTTCGCGCCGACGGGTCAGCCAGGCTTGATCGCGATCCCGGACCCGGCTCTGCACTGCACGCATCGAGGGTGCCGGCATGCCGGCCGCGGTGCAGCGTTCGGCGACGGTCTTGTGCACGCTGGCCAGGGAGGGGCGGTTTGCCTGGGCGTAGTGCTTGTCCGTTGCTTGTTTGATGATGGCCTCGACCGTGGCAGCGAGCCGCTTGGCCCGAGGGTTGCCCTGCTTGGGCAGGAACGCCGCTACCACATATCCGCCGGCCGCCACGGATCTGAGCAGCGCGTAAACTCGCCGTCGCTTGATGCCGAGTTCCTTGGCGACGTCGTCGACCTGGGCGCGGCTGCGGGCAGGCTGCCGGGCCAGATTGGAAAGAAGCTCATGCCGTCGCGCGGCTTCGGCCCATTGCATATCGGTGTAACGCCGCTCATCCACCGCGCGGCAGGGCGTGATGATGGCTGCTGCTTCCGGGGCAACGAGCCGAGCCGGCGAGACGGATATGATCTCGCCGGCTTCGTTGGTCAGGAGGACGGCATCCGGTCCAAGGGCGCGGTAAACCCGCCAGCGGCGGCCGGCATGGTCGACCTCGACTCCCGGCACGAGTTGACGGTCCATCGTTGTCCATCCGCTTGCCCGCGTACGGCGACCCTAGGCCGGATCATTGCTAAAGGTGAAGCTTTCTCTTCCGAAAACCCGTGTGTTCAAGGGCGTCGGTGCGCCCCGGTTATTTCGGCTTCTCCACAAGCGGAGGCGGCGATCGGACGCGTGGAGCAGCCTCGACCGTGATGGGTGCGAAGGCGGCATCCTGATGCAGGTGGACGCGACCGTCTCGCGCCAGCTCAAGGCCGGCGATCAGCGTGCTCGCGATGGCGCCCCGAATGCTTTCGTTCCGAGTGCTCAGCCCGGCCGGCATGGTGGGCACGAAGTCGAGGAGCTCGCCACCCGTGACGTGCTCGCGCAGAATGGCGTCCATGCGGAAGATGGCTTGATTGGGCGTCCACTCCAGTATCCGGCGCGGCTGATACATCTGGACAGGACGCGCCTCCATCAGGTGAAACAGACCGAGGCACGCCTCCAGGAGCATCATGTAGGTGGCAGCCGGCACGGCAATGTCGGGCTTTTCGTAATAGCCACGCTCGAACATGTCCCAGCCGAGTTGCGGCTGACCGTTTAGCCAGTCTGCCGTGGCGCGCACCCGCTCCAATTCCATCAGGCGCTGAGTCAGGACGTGCCGCGCCTGCTCGGCCTGCTGTGCTTCCTCAGGGTCGGTTGGCAGCAACAGCCTCAATTTGAGCCAGGTGAGACAAGCGGCCATCACCAACGAGTCAGCCGCCTGGATCAGGTCGGTGCGGCTTGCGCTCGCGACCGCGTCCAGATACTGGTCAACAAGCGTGGTGATTGAGATGCGGGCAAGGTCTACTCGCTGTCGTCGCGCCAGCTCCAGTAGCAGATCGAGCGGCCCCTCAAAGCCCTCCAATCGAAGCTGGACGGTCTTGGAGGGAGAAAGAGGGGTCTCATCCACAGACGGAGTCTAGCTGCGTCATGCCCGCCACCAAAGCGTCTCAATGAGTCACGGATGGGCCGAAACCTGCCTGACTGCTTTGGAGCGAAAATGAGAGGCTGCAAAGTGCCTGTTTGTGACGGCTCCGCTGAAGCCCGCGGAAAACACCTGATGCTGTTGAAAAAGGCGCTGCGATAACCGTTGCGGCGGCGCGGGCGGGCGTGATTCGCTGACCTCCGTGGCGCGATGGAGGCGGCGATGATGGGCAAGCGGGTGATGGCGGAGCCGTTGTTCCACACCTTCCGGCTTGAGGACCATGTGCCAGCCGACCACCCGCTCCGCGCCGTGAATGCCCTACTCGACACCTCGTTCATCCGCCGCGTCATGGCGCCCCACTACAGCGCGATCGGGCGGCCCTCGATCGATCCTGAGCTGATGATCCGCATGCTGCTGGTCGGCTACCTCGGCGGCATCCGCTCCGTGCGCAAGCTGTGCGCCGAGATCCACCTCAACCTGGCCCACCGTTGGTTCTGTCGCCTTGGCCTAGACGGCGCTGTGCCGGACCACAGCACCTTCAGCAAGAACCGGCACAGCCGTTTCCGCGACGGCGACGTGTTCCGTGCCGTGTTCGAGGAGGTCGTGCGCCGCTGCGCGGAGGCGGGCCTTGTGCCCGGCGAGGGCGCGGCGGTGGACGGCAGCCAGGTGGAGGCCGTCGCGAGCCGCCACAAGCGCCTGCCCGGCGATGCCGTGCCCAAGGTGTGGGCGGAAGACCGCGAGGCGCAGGCGCGTCCGGTGCGCGAGTACCTCGACGCGCTCGACGCAGCTGCCCCGCCCAAGCTGGACGAGCCGCGCCATGCCGCGCCCAAGCACATCGCGCCGTCTGACCCTGCGGCGGCTTGGAGCATCAAGCACGGCTTGGGCGTGTTCGCCTACGAGACCAACCTGCTGGTGGACACGGCGCAGGGCATCATCGTGGACGTGGACGCGACCCCGGCGCGGCTCAGCCAGGAGATCGTCGCCGCCAAGACCATGCTGGCGCGAGCGAAGGAGGTGTTCGGGTTCGCGCCTGCCTGCCTCGGCGCGGACGGGAGTTACGGCACGGGGCCGTTCCTGACCTGGCTGCTGGCCCGCGACGTGGCCCCTCACATCCCGGTGCTGGACCGCACGGCGCAGACGGAGGGCATGTTCACGCGCGAGCGCTTCACCTACGAGGAGGCCGAGGACGGCTGGCGCTGCCCGTCCGGACACCTGCTGCGCCGCGCAGGGTTGGAGCGGGGAGCATCAGGAAGTGTGGGGTGCTCGCGCTCATGGGGGTGATCGGCGTTAAGCTGGATGGGTGACACGAGCGCCGAAGCCAACCAGACCGGTCGTTGGAACTGCCGCGTCGGTGGCCGACACCAACACGGCCGAGCTTATGCAGGGCAAGGTCTGGCTGCTCGGGATCAGCTCGATGGTGTGGCGGCGCGTTCTGGTGCCGGACACCTGCACACTGCGTGAACTGCACGGCGTGATCCAGGTCGTGATGGGGTGGGAGGGCATCCACCTATACCAGTTCTGCCTGCGTGCCGCCCGCTACGGCTCGTGGGAGCTGTCGGCATCCTCGCCCGAGGTGACGCTTGCGGCCCTGCAGCTGCGCAAGGGCGCCCGGTTCACCTACGAGTACGACCTGAACATTCCATGGCGGCACGAGATCCGCATCGAGAACCGGCTGGCACCGGGGAAAGCCAAAGCCCACCCTGTTTGCACTGGCGGCGGTGGCGCTTGTCCTCCCGAGGACTGCGATGGGCCAGCTAGCTTCATGGCCGGACGCAATGCCATGCTGTCGCTGGACGCGCTGGAGGACCTCGACACCACGACGGAGATCATTGGCGATGTCGTCTTGGAGCGCCGCATGGACCTGCTTGAGGACGAGGACACACGCTGGCGGCTGGAGCGGGCGGTCGAGCGCAGCCATGCACGCGAGCGGGCGCAAGGCCAGGCGTTCTCGCGCCGGGTGGTCAATGCCCGGTTCCGCAACGGCGAGCACCTCGATCTCATGCACCAGCAGTGCTGACGCGCTCAGCCCGGCGCCGGGCCAACAGGTCGGCGGCGATCAAGGCAGCGTCGTCGCCGCGTTGTTGGCGGATGCCGACGATCAGTGCGTGGGCAGCCGAGTCGGTGATCCGGTCAAAGCTGGGTTGCAGGATGACGGCCGTCGTCTCGGCGTAATGCCGGGTCGTGGTGATGCTCTCGTGGCCGAGGAAGCGCTGCAGGTCGGTGATGTCCATGCCCAACGCGAGCAGGCGGGTGGCCACGGTGTGCCGCAGCAGGTGCGGATAGACGCACTTGGTGATCCCGGCAGCGCTTGCCACGGCGCGGACGACCTGGCCGACGCGCTGGCGCGTCAAAGTGTGCGGCACGGCACTGGATCCCTGCTGGTGGCTGGCGAACAGCGGCCCGGCCCGGCGCGCGCCGATGTGCAGCCGGAGCAGCTGCGCCAAGTCGCGCCGGATCGGCACCTCCCGACGCTTGCCACCCTTGCCACGGTGGATGGCGATCACGCGCTCGACGAGGCTGACGTCCTCGATCCTGAGCTGCACCAGTTCGGACGCGCGGGCGCCAGTTTCCAGCAGGGTTTGCAGCATCAGCCCGGTCCTGCCGTCCTGGGCGTAAGCCTGGTCGAGAAAGCGCAGCTCCTCCTCGACCGTGAGCCGGTCCACGCCGCCGCGACGTTCGGGCGAAGCACGCAGGCCGGCTTTCTCCCGAGCTGCTTTGAACACCGCCTTGCTCTGCGCATAGTTCACGCCCTCGTGGACCAGGATGGCGGCGACGGCGGCTGCAACGCGCTTGATGGAGGCCATGCTCCAGTTTGCTTGATCGCGTCCGGAGTGCAAGCCGATGGCACTTGATGCCCCGTATGGACCAGAATAGGCCCAGGCCGGGGTGCCGAACCGGTCTTCAGCTTTCCACTCCAGCCATTGTGGAAAGCTTGCCTGCTCCACGCGGCATCGGAAGCCGCCCCATGCGTGTCAGCATCCTGCTCCAGATCACCGGCGACGACGGCGCCATCGGCCCAGCCGAGGAAGTGACTGCATTCGAAAAGGCGACCGAGCGCCCGGAAGACCTCGGCCTCTCGATTGCTGAAGGCAAGGCGATGCTGGCAACCGTCCAGGCCCGGACGGTTCTGGCTCAGGCAACAACATGGTCACGGCAACGTCGATGCTGCCCGGCCTGTGGCAAGCGCCGCCGCAGCAAGGGAAGCTACCCACTCGCGTTCCGAACGCTGTATGGCGATGTCGAGCTGGACAGTCCGCGGCTGCATCGCTGCCCATGCCAGGACGCGGACGGCCCAGCCACCGTGTCGCCGCTTCGGGACCTGATCGCCAGCCATATCGCGCCTGAGCGGCTCTACCTGGAAGCACGCTGGTCGTCGCTCGTACCGTATGCCGCAGTCGCCGGGTTGCTGGCCGATGTGCTGCCGATCGCATCCGGCGCGAACCGGACCACCGTGCGGGAACACGCCTTACGTGTGGTGGAACGGGCGGAGGCCGAGTTGGGCGAGGAGCGGCCCTGCTTCATCGACGGCTGCCCGGTCGAGTGGGAGGCGCTGCCAATTCCGGAAGGCCGCATCGTGGCGGCGCTCGACGGCGGCTACGTCCGCAACTGGGACGACCGGAAGAGCAACTTCGAGCTGATCGTCGGCCGCTCGGTGCCGGAGGGCCGCGCCCCACGCTATTTTGGCTTGGTGCACGGCTACGATCAGAAACCAAAGCGCCGCTTGTTCGAGGTGCTGAAAAGCCAAGGCCTGCAAGCCAACCAGGACGTGACCTTTCTGACCGACGGCGGCGAAGAGGTGCGTTCCTTGACCGAGCTGGTCACCCCGGAAGCCGAGCACGTGTTGGATTGGTTCCATATCATTATGGGTTTAACAGTGCTCAGCCAGTATGCCCGCAGCGTCGCGCACCACGACGAGGCCGAGGGCGCACGCCTGCTCGCTGCGCTTGACAGCATCAAGTGGCTGCTCTGGCACGGCAACCAGTATCGGGCCAGCGAGGAGATCGCGTTCTTCGAAGACGACGTGGATGATCTGGAGGTGAGTTACCCGAACCTGGGCAAGTTCAAGCGCACCGCGCACGAGTTCGCCGTCTACATCGCCAGTAACACCGGCAGCCTGATCAACTACGGCGAGCGGTTCCGCTCGGGCGAGCGTATCTCGTCATGCTTGGCCGAGAGCACGGTGAACGCGGTCATCAGTAAGCGCTTCGCCAAGCGTCAGCAGATGCAGTGGACCAAGCGGGGCGCGCACCTTCTGCTGCAAACCCGAACCAAGACGCTCGATGGCACGCTCCGGCCGTTGTTCGAACGCTGGTATCCGGGGCTGGCCAACGACAATGGAGACGAGCCTGCCCAAGCCGACGCAGCGTGAACACCCCACACTTCCTGATGCTCTCATCTGATTGGTTGGGGGCACTGCTCCAGGTCGTTGGCCCGGTAGTCCCGCGCGTTTGAGCGCAGTCTCGGTCGGAGGATTTCAGGATTATCACGCATTCGGCGGCGACTGGTTCAAGACAATCAACGATCTCTCCGGGTTGCAATTCGAGCCGAAGCGTCAGATGGCGCCGACCGATGTGCGCGGCTTTCGCGGACTGCTCCCGTCGGCGGCCTCTTTTTCAGAAGTCTGAAGAGCGCCGGCAAGGATTGCCGAATGCCCCGTATGCATGATGGTGTTCGTCAATCCTCAAACGGGAGCGCCCATGTTCCCGAGGGCGGCGCCGCCCCCGCGGCCGCCCTGGCTTCCCACTGCGTCATGGAGCAAGCATGGACATTGCCCTGAAGGTGAACGACCACGAGCACCGCCTGGCGGCGGACGTGCGCACCACGCTGCTGGATCTGCTGCGCGAGCAGCTCGGCCTGACCGGCTCCAAGAAGGGCTGCGACCAGGGCCAGTGCGGCGCCTGCACGGTGCTGATGGACGGCCGGCGCGTATTGGCCTGCTTCACCCTAGCGGTCGCCGCGCAAGAGGCCGTCATCACTACGATCGAGGGGCTGGCTGGCGAGCAGGATCCGCTGCACCCTATGCAGCAGGCGTTCCTGGACCACGACGCCTACCAGTGCGGCTACTGCACGCCGGGGCAGATCATGTCGGCCATCGCCTGCGTCACCGAAGGCCACGCGGGGTCGGAGGACGAAGTGCGCGAGTACATGAGCGGCAACTTGTGCCGCTGCGCCGCCTACCCCAAGATCGTCGCCGCCGTGTTGCAGGCGAAGTCTCAGATCGAACGCGGGATGGAGGGGACCTGACATGCAGCCCTTCGCCTACGAACAAGCCGGCAATGTGCCGGACGCGTTGCGGGCTGGGGCGCAGGATCGGGCCAACTACTTCGCCGGCGGCACCACTATGCTCGACCTGATGAAGCTCGGGGTGCTGCGGCCGGGGGCGTTGGTCAACATCGGCGACCTGCGGCGGGCGCACGGCGCGATCCGGGCCGACGCCTCCGGCCTGCATCTCGGCGCGTTGGCGCGCATGGCCGAAGCGGCGGAGCACCCCGACGTGCTGCGCGACTACCCCGCCGTCGCGCAGTCGCTGCAGCTCGCCGCCAGTCCGCAGTTGCGCAACATGGCGACGCTGGGCGGCAACGTGCTGCAACGCACTCGCTGCAACTACTTCCGCGACCCGAGCTGGCGCGCCTGCAACAAGCGCACGCCCAACACCGGCTGCGCCGCGGTCGGCGGCAGCAACCGGCTGCTGGCGGTGCTGGGCGTCAGCGAGCACTGCATCGCCCACTACCCCGGCGACTTCGCCAATGCGCTGGTGGCGCTGGGCGCCATGGCTGAGCTGGCCGGCCCCGAAGGCCCGCGCACTCTACCGATCGAGGCGTTGCATCGCCTGCCTGGCGACACACCGCACATCGAGACCAACCTGCGGCCGGGCGAGCTGGTTACCGGCTTCCACGTTCCCGGCCCCCCCCGGGGGGGGGGGGGGGGGGTGAGGGGAAGGGGGGGG
>CAXTTH010000041.1:4549-10372 GCA_964247035.1 uncultured Acetobacteraceae bacterium | reverse complement strand
GTGCTGCTGCGCGACGTGGCCCGCGTCCAGCTCGGCCCCGACGAGCGCCGCGGCATCGCCGAGATGAACGGCGCCGGCGAGGTGGTCGGCGGCATCGCCATCAAGCGCGACGGCGCCGACGCGCTGACCACGATCGGCAACGTCAAGGCCAAGCTGGAGCAGCTGAGGCCGGGCCTGCCCGAAGGCGTCTCGATCGAGCCCGTGTACGACCGCTCCCAGCTTATCGACAGCGCCATCCACACGCTCAAGCACACGCTGCTGGAGGAGAGCCTGATCGTGGCCGTGGTGTGCGTCGTGTTCCTGCTGCACGTCCGCAGCGCGCTGGTGGCGATCCTGACGCTGCCGGTGGGCGTGCTGGCGGCGTTCGCGGGGATGCACGCGCTCGGCATCGGCTCCAACATCATGAGCCTGGGCGGCATCGCCATCGCGCTCGGCGCCATGGTGGATGCGGCGATCGTGATGATCGAGAACGCGCACAAGCACGTCGAGCGGCTCCGCCCGGGTGAGCCGCGGGCGCCCGCGCTGATCGCGGCGGCCAAGGAGGTCGGCCCCTCGCTGTTCTTCAGCCTGCTGGTGATCGTGGCGGCCTTCTTGCCGGTGTTCGCGCTGGAGGACCAGGAGGGCCGGCTGTTCAAGCCGCTCGCCTATACCAAGACCTTCGCCATGGCGGCCGGGGCGCTGCTGTCCGTCACCTTAGTGCCGGTGCTGATGCTGTTCTTCGTGCGCGGGCGCATCGTCCCCGAGGCGAGGAACCCGATCAACCAGGCGCTGACCTGGCTCTACCGCCCGGTGATCCGCCTGGTGCTGCGCGCCCCGGCGCTGGTGGTGATCGCCGCCATCGCCATCCTAGGCGCCACGGCCTGGCCCGCGACGCAGCTCGGCAGCGAGTTCATGCCGAGCCTGAACGAGGGCACGCTGCTGTTCATGCCGGTGACGCTGCCGGGCCTGTCGGTGACGAAGGCGGCCGAGCTGCTGCAGATGCAAGACCGCATCATCAAGTCGTTCCCGGAGGTCGAGTCGGTGTTCGGCAAGGCCGGTCGCGCCATGACCGCGACCGACCCGGCGCCGGTCGAGATGAGCGAGACCATCGTCAACCTCAAGCCGCCCGCCGCATGGCCGCCCGGCAAGACGCTGGACGGGCTGATCACCGAGATGAACGCCGCCTTGCAGCTGCCCGGCGTCAGCAACGCCTGGACCATGCCGATCAAGGCGCGCATCGACATGCTCTCCACCGGCATCCGCACCCCGGTCGGAATCAAGGTGTTCGGCCCGGACCTGCACGTGCTGGAGGGCCTGGCGACCCAGGTCGAACGCGCTGTCCACGACGTGCCCGGCACCACCAGCGCTTTCGCCGAACGCCTGGAAGGCGGCCATTACGTCGAGATCGAGCCCAACCGGGAGGCCGCCGCCCGCTACGGCCTGTCGGTGGAGGATGTGCAGAAGGTGGTCGCAACCGCCCTCGGCGGCGAGACCGTCACCACCACGGTCGAGGGCCGGGAACGCTACGGCGTCAACGTGCGCTACCCGCGCGGCCTGCGGGACGACCCGGACGCCATCGCGAGCCAGGTGCTGGTGCCGGCGGCAGGCGCCATGGTCCCGCTGGGCCAGCTCGCCAGCATCCGCGTCACCACGGGGCCGCCCAGCATCCGCACGGAGAACGCCCAGCCGGTCGCCTACGTCTATGTTGACCTGGCTGGCCGGGACCTGGGCGGCTACGTCGCCGACGCATCGGCCAAGGTGGCGGCGCAGGTCAGGATGCCGCCGGGCTACCACATCGAGTGGAGCGGCCAGTTCGAGTACCTGCAGCGTGCGAAAGCCAAGCTCAAGGTGGTCGTGCCGGCGACGCTGGTCGTCATCATGGTGCTGCTGTTCCTTAACTTTGGCCGGCTGACTGAGACGTTCATCGTCATGCTGTCCGTGCCGTTCGCGCTGGTCGGCGGCGCCTGGCTGATGTGGTGGCTGGGCTACAACATGAGCGTGGCGGTGGCGGTCGGCTTCATCGCGCTTGCGGGCGTTGCGGCCGAGACGGGCGTCGTGATGCTGATCTACCTCGACCACGCCCTGGCCGAGACGCAGCGCAGGCGCCTGGCCGAAGGGGTCGCCATGACCCGCCACGATCTCCAGGCGGCCATCATGCACGGCGCCGTCGAGCGGGTGCGGCCGAAGATGATGACGGTCGTGGCGATCATGGCGGGGCTGCTGCCGATCCTGTGGAGCAGCGGCGCCGGCTCGGAGGTCATGCGCCGCATCGCCGTCCCAATGGTGGGAGGCATGGCGTCGTCCACCATCCTTACCCTGCTCGTCATTCCGGCGATCTATGCGATCATCAAGGGATGGAGATTACCCCGCCGCAACGAGATGCTTGATGGCTTAAGCCACCCAAAAGTCGGTCAGCGCGCCCTCCTGTTTGACGCCTAGAACGTTTCCATGCTGACAGGCGCATGCAAAGTTCCCTGTCTTTCCCAAGTCAAGCAAGCGGCTGCGATGGAGCGCAGGAAGACGTCCGCCACTTCGAGCGGGACTCTGCCGGGTCTAGGGCGTTCGCCCATCTCGTAAGAAGCCGGGGCAGGGCCGCAGCAGGGCAAATGTTTTCGTCAGCCTGTTCACGATCGCTTCGTGTTTTCCTGGCTGAAGGTGCCGGCGTCGATCAGCCAGTCATAGCTGATGCCACCCAGCTTGTGCCGGGTCGGCATGACGGCCATGTCGTCCATGAGGCCTCCCGCTGCGCAGGGACGACATCACGCCTGCGGCAGAGCTGGTGAGGACGACTCCGCCGGTATCGGGCGGTAGTGCTCCACCAAGTAGAGTGGACGCTGCTTGGTTTCATTGAACACCCGGCCCAGGTACTCGCCAATCACGCCCAGCGTGGTGAGCTGCGCGCCGCCGAGGAACAGCACCGCCACCAGCAGGCTTGGATAGCCGGGCACGTCCGAGCCGTCGATCAAGGTATGGACCACGATCAGCATGCCGTAGATGCCGGACAGCAGCGCAATGACAAGGCCCACGTAGGTGGCGACCTTGAGGGGCAGCACCGTGTAGCCGGTGATGCCCTCGATCGCGAGGTTCCACAGGCGCCAGTAGGTCCATTTGCTGCGGCCGGCGAGGCGGGGCGCGCGGTCATACAGCACGGCGCGGGACGGAAAACCGATCCAGGCGAACAGGCCCTTGAGAAAGCGGTGACGCTCGCGCAGGGTGCCCAGGGCATCGACGGCGCGGCGGCTCATCAGGCGGAAATCGCCGGTGTCGCGCGGCAGCTGCACGTCGCCCACGCCGCTCATCAGGGCGTAGAACAGCCGGGCGGTGGCGCGCTTCAGCCAGGTTTCGCCGTGGCGCACCCGGCGCTGCGCGTACACCACGTCCACGCCGGCGCGCCATTCCGCGATCAGCAGCGGGATCACCTCCGGCGGGTCCTGCAAGTCGGCGTCGATCACCACCACGGCGTCGCCGCGGGCGTGGTCGAGCCCGGCGGTGGTGGCGGCCTCCTTGCCGAAGTTGCGCGACAGGCCGAGCACCGCCACCCGAGGGTCGGCGGCGGCAAGTCGCTCGGCCAGGGCGCGGGTGCCGTCGCGGCTGCCGTCGTCCACGTAGATGACGCTCCAGGGCAGCGCCACCGCGTCCATGACGGCGGCCAGGCGGCGGTGGAACTCGGCCAGGCCGCCCGCCTCGTCGAAGCACGGCACGACTATGCCCAAGTGGGGCATGTCCGCGCGCGGGCTTCTATTCTCAGCGGCGGCGGGCGATACCAGTTGCTGATCCATGACCGACTATCTCACCCGGCTGAACCCAGAACAACGCGCCGCCGTCGAGACGGTGGACGGGCCGCTGCTGGTGCTGGCCGGCGCCGGCACCGGCAAGACGCGGGTGCTGACCACGCGCTTCGCCCACATCCTGCTGACCCGGCGGGCGTTCCCGAACCAGGTGCTGGCCGTCACCTTCACCAACAAGGCGGCGCGCGAGATGCGCGAGCGGGTGGGGGCGATCCTGGGGCAGCCGGCGGAAGGGCTGTGGCTGGGCACGTTCCATGCCCTGTGCGCGCGGATGCTGCGGCGGCATGCGGCAATGGTGGGGCTGCAGTCCAACTTCACCATCCTGGACAGCGACGACCAGCTTCGCGTGCTCAAGCAGGTGATGGAGGCCGGGCGGATCGACCCCAAGCGCTGGGCGCCTGCGGCGCTCATGGCCATCATCCAGCGCTGGAAGGACCGCGCGCTGACGCCGGCGCGGGTGACGGCGGCGGAGGACACCGATTTCGCCGGCGGCCAGGCGCGGGCGCTGTACGAGACGTACCAGGCTCGTCTGGCGGCGCTGAACACGGCCGATTTCGGCGACCTGCTGCTGCACATGACGGAAATCCTGCGCGGGCATCCGGAGGTGCTGGCGCAATATCACCGCAGCTTCCGCTACATCCTAGTGGACGAGTACCAGGACACCAATCTGGTGCAATACCTGTGGCTGCGGCTGCTGGCGCAGGAGCACAAGAACATTTGCTGCGTGGGCGACGACGACCAGTGCCTCGCGGCTGGCACGCCGGTCACCATGGCGGATGGCGCCGAGCGGCCGATCGAGGCCATCCGGGCGGGAGACAGCGTGCTTGCCTGCTTCGGCAGCGGCCGTTTCCGGCCCGCCCGCGTGTCCGAGGTGTTCGCGCGGCGGACCAACCGCCCCCTGGTGAGGCTGCGGCTTTCGGACGGCCGCGAACTGGCGAGCACGCCTGAGCATGTCCATTTCGCGGACGTGCTGCTCGGCGAAAGCCCGCAGCGCTTCTTTGCCTACCTGATGCGCCGCGGCGGGCGATACCGGGTCGGAACGTCGCAAATCTACACGCAGGGCCAGGTCAAGCCGGTGATCGGCTACAAGCAGCGCTGCTTGCAGGAGCACGCTGACGCGGTTTGGCTGGTCGCGGCGTTCGGCAGCGAGAACGACGCGCGGGAATGCGAGCATCTGCTCAGCTTGCGTTACGGCATTTCAACCCTGCCGTTCGTGGCGCGCAAGGACGGTTCGGTGAATGGCCTCGTCCATGACCAGGCCCGCCTCGACCGTATCCATGCGGAGCGCGCTGGGGAGGATGGTGCAGCGCGCTTGATGCAGGACCACGGCCTGGACCCGGAGGCGCCCCACCACGTTCCCCAAACTTCCCGCGGACGGCGGCGCAACCTGATCTTCACCTTGTTCGCCGACAGCCGGGGGGAGACGCCGATGCACCGCATTGCTGTCAGCGGCAATGATCCCGAGGGCCGGACCGCCGTGCAGGCCGCCGGCCTGAACGCCCGGCCTTACCCGAGGAATCCGGCGAATTGGCGCTACGAGTCTGCGTTCAGGGACATGGCGGAGGTGGAGCGCATCCGCGCCCGGCTTGAGCCGCACATGCCGCTCACGGTCGTCCGCAAAGCCAACCTGCTCGGCAAAGCGCTCACCCTGCGCCCAGCGGCCCAGGTCCGCCCGGGCATGATGGTGGCGGGCGCGGATGGGCGGCACCATGCCGTGGTCTCGGTCGAGCAGGTGGAGGAGGCCACGACGGTGCACGACATCAACGTCGAAGGCATGCACAACTTCATCGCCAACGGCGTGGTGACGCACAACTCAATCTACTCGTGGCGTGGCGCGGAAGTGGAAAACATCCTGCGCTTCGAGCAGGACTTCCCTGGCGCCGTGATCGTTCGCCTGGAAAGCAACTACCGTTCCACCGCGCCGATCCTCGCCGCCGCCTCCGGGCTGATCGCGCACAACGAGGGGCGCCTGGGCAAGACGCTGCGGCCCGGGCGCAACCCCGACCCCCCCGCGCCCGGCCGGGGGGGGGGGCGGGGGGGGGGGGGCGGGGGGGGC
>CAXTTH010000041.1:4095-4539 GCA_964247035.1 uncultured Acetobacteraceae bacterium | reverse complement strand
CCCCCGCCCCTAGCCCCGCCCCCCCGGCGGGGGTGACCCCCCCAACCGTGGGGGCCGGGGCCACCCGGCGGCGCCCGGGGCCCAACGACTCCGCCGGCGAGCAGGTCAGCGTGGTGAGCCTGTGGGACTCGGACGAGGAGGCCCGCATGGTGGGGGACCGGGCGGAGGCGTTGCGCCGCGAGGGCCATGCGCTGGCGGAGATGGCGGTGCTGGTGCGCGCCTCGTTCCAGACCCGCGCCTTCGAGGAGCGCATGATCACGCTTGGGCTGCCATATCGCGTAGTCGGCGGCTTGAGGTTCTACGAGCGGCAGGAGATCCGCGACGCGATCGCCTACCTGCGCGTCATGCACTCGCCGTCCGACGACCTGGCGTTCGAGCGCATTGTCAACCTGCCGCGCCGGGGGGTGGGGGACGTGGCGCTGCGCGCGATGCACGCAGCGGCCC
>CAXTTH010000041.1:0-4085 GCA_964247035.1 uncultured Acetobacteraceae bacterium | reverse complement strand
GTTTGGGTGGCAGCGGCCCAGGTGGCGGGGGATGGCACGCTGAAGGGCCGGGTGGCGCAGGCGGTGCGCGAGTTGCTGCACAGCTTCGGCCGCTGGCGCGAGATGCTGGAGCGGGACGGGCACGTGGTGACGGCGGCCACCGTGCTGGACGAGAGCGGCTACACCACGATGTGGAAGAACGACAAGTCGCCGGAAGCGCCGGGCCGGCTGGAGAACCTGAAGGAGCTGGTGCGCGCGCTGGCGGACTTCGAGACGATGGCCGGGTTCCTGGACCACGTGAGCCTGGTGATGGAGAACGAGCAGGGCGGCGAGACCGACCGGCTCAGCCTGATGACGCTGCACGGCGCCAAGGGGCTGGAGTTCGACACCGTGTTCCTGCCGGGCTGGGAGGAGGGGGTGTTCCCCTCGCAGCGCACGCTGGACGAGAGCGGCAACAAGGGGCTGGAGGAGGAGCGGCGGCTGGCCTACGTCGGCATCACCCGCGCCCGCCGCCGGGCCATCATCAGCCATGCCGCCAACCGGCGCATCTATGCCCAGTGGCAGAGTTCCATGCCGTCGCGCTTCATCGACGAGCTGCCGGACGCGCACGTGGAGCGCGCCGGGTCGGCAGCGATGGGGCGCGAGCAGCGGCTGACCGCGCCCACCGTGTTCACCGGCCAGTTCCCGCTGCTGGCGCGGCGGCCGGAGGGGCCGGCGGCGGGGGGGCCGCCGGCGCGCCCGCAGCGGGGGGGTGGGCGGGCGGTGGGGGCCCGGGGAGTGCCCCCGGAGGTGGGTTATGGCACTGTAAATGCCGTCAATGACGACCGGCTGGACGTGGCGTTCGACAAGTCAGGCGACAAGCGCGTGCTGGACCGGTTCGTGGAACGCGCTGCGGAGTAACCCGGCCGTGTGATGCATTCCAACGGGTTGCATCCAGATAGGGCCAAGCTGAAGCGGAGATGAGCATGGAAGCAGTGACCCGGCGCGGCGTGCTTGGCGGGACAGCGGCCGGGCTGGCCCTGCCATACCTGCCTGCGAACGCTGAGACAGCGCCGCCCACGCCCGCCGCGGATGCGGGCAAGGTCGATGTGGTGCTGCAGGTGAATGGCAACCGCATCCCGCTCGCCATCGAGCCTCGCACCACCCTGCTGGATGCGCTGCGGGAATATGCCGGGCTGACCGGCACCAAGAAGGGCTGCGCGCGCGGCTCCTGCGGCGCCTGCACCGTGCACGTGGACGGCCGCCGGGTGGTTTCCTGCCTGACGCTGGCCGCCCGGGTGGAGGGCAAGGCCATCACCACCATCGAGGGCCTGTCCAGCGGCGACGAGCTGCACCCGGTGCAGGCGGCTTTCTTGCACCATGACGCTTACCAATGCGGCTACTGCACCCCGGGTCAGATCATGAGCGCGGTGGCGCTGATCCAGGAAGGCCACGCCGGGTCGGACGCTGAAATCCGCGAGAACATGAGCGGCAACATCTGCCGCTGCGGCGCCTATGCCAACATCGTCGATGCCGTGCGCGACGCGGCGGGGAGGGCCTGATGGAAGCCTTCACGATTGCCCGCCCGCGCACGCTGGACGATGCGCTGGGCCTCGGCCCCAAGGATGGCGCGAAATACGTCGCAGGCGGCACGGACGTGGTGCAGCTCAGCGCGGACAACATCGAAGCGCCGCGCCAACTGATCGAGCTGGCCGGGATGCTGCCCGCTACGGTGAGCGTGGCGGCGGACGGCTCGCTGCGCCTGGGGGCGCTGGCGATCATGGCGGACGTGGCCAACCACGCGGACGTGCGCGCTGGCTGGCCCGCCATCAGCGAGGCGCTGCTGCTGTCCGCCTCGCCGCAGATCCGCAACATGGGCACCATGGCGGGCAACCTGCTGCAACGCACCCGCTGCGGCTACTTTCGGGACACCGGGTTCGGCTGCAACAAGCGCGCCCCCGGCACCGGCTGCCCGGCCATTGCGGGCGAGAGCCGCGGCCTGGCCGTGGTGGGGGTGAGTGCCGACTGCATTGCCACCCACCCGTCCGACATGCCGGTGGCGCTGATGGCGATGGATGCGAGCCTCGAGCTGCACGCCCCCAGCGGCGGCACCCGCACCGTGCCGCTGGCGGAGTTCTACCGGCTGCCCGGCAGCACGCCTGAGATCGAGACCAACCTGCTGCCGGGCGAGCTGATCACCGCCATCATGGTGCCGGCCAGCGGTTCCGCCCGGCGCTCGCGCTACGTGAAGGTGCGGGACCGCGCGAGCTTCGAGTTCGCCGTGGTGTCCGCCGCCGTGGCGCTGGACATGGACGGCGGCGTGGTGCGGCAGGTGCGCATCGCGCTCGGCGGCGTGGCGCCGCGGCCGTGGCGGCTGCCGCAGGTGGAGGCGGCGCTGCACGGCAAGCCGGCGACGGAGGAGAACTTCCAGGCCGCCGCCGAACTGGCGGGCGAGGGGGCGCAGCCTACCAAGGACAACGCCTTCAAGGTCAAGCTGATGCAGCGGACGGTGCTCCGCGGCTTGCAGCTGGCATCGGCATAGGAGGCTGCGTGATGATTACAGGGCAACCGATCGACCGCCGGGACGGCCGGCAGAAGGTGACGGGGGCGGCGCAGTTCGCCGCCGAGTTCCCCGTGCCGGAGGCAGTGCACGCGGTGCTGGTGCAAAGCACTGTGGCAGCCGGGCAGATCGCCGGGTTCGACCTCTCGACGGCGCAGGGCATGCCCGGCGTGCTCGCCATCATCACGCCGGACAACGCGATCAAGCTCACCACGGACGGCAAGGCGACCCAGGCGATCACGCAGCCTACGTTGCAGGGCATGGACGTGCTGTACAACGGCCAGCACGTCGCCATCGCGGTGGCGGACACGCTGGAGCGGGCGCAGGCCGCCGCGGCGGCGGTGCGGCTGCACTACCGGGAGGGCGAGGCGCAGACCACCATGACCGCTGGCGCGCTGGACAGCGCCTACGTGCCCAAGGCGTTCCGCAACGGGCAGCGCAAGCCGGACAGCAGCCGCGGCGACCCGGCGGCGGCGTTCAGCGCTGCGGCGCTGAAGTTCGAGGCGACCTACACCACGCCGATCGAGCATCACAACCCGATGGAGCCGCACGCCACCATCGCTGCCTGGGACGGCGGCAAGCTGACCGTGTGGACGGCGACGCAGGGCATCAGCGGCGCGCAGGCGACGCTGGCCAGCCTGTTCGGGCTGGACAAGGGCGACGTGCGGGTGATCTGCCCGTTCGTCGGCGGCGGCTTCGGCTCCAAAGGCAACACCTGGCCGCCGGCGACGCTCGCGGCGATGGCGGCCAAGGTCGTGGGACGGCCGGTGAAGCTCGTGCTGTCCCGCGCGCAGATGTACACCTCAAACGGCTACCGGCCGATGACGGTGCAGAAGCTGGCCATCGGCGTAGGCCTGGACGGCACGCTGCAATCCATCCGGCATGACGGCTTCAACCAGATGTCGCAACCCCAACTGGGCGAGTTCGTCGAGCCGGTCGCGCTGGCGACGGAGACGATGTACGCCTGCCCGAACCTGGCGATCAGCCATCGGCTGGTGGCGGTGAACCAGGGTCTGCCGACCTACATGCGGGCCCCCGGCGAGGCGAGCGGCATGTTCGCGCTCGAATCGGCCATGGACGAGATCGCCGCCGAGTTGAAGATCGACCCGATCGCGCTGCGGCTGAAGAACTACGCCGAGGAGGACCCGGGCGAGAAGCTGCCATTCTCCGCCAAGCGGCTGCGGGAGTGCTACGCCCAGGGGGCGGCAACGTTCGGCTGGGAGCGGCGCACGCCGGCGCCGCGCTCGATGCGGGACGGGCGCTGGCTGGTCGGCATGGGCATGGCAAGCGCCACCTACCCGGTGAACCAGGGCATGGCCGAAGTCCGCGTGCGGCTGCTGGCCAGCGGAGACGCCGTGGTGCAGTCCGGCACGCAGGATCTCGGTACCGGCACCTACACCGTGATGGCGCAACTGGCAGCCGACGAACTGGGCCTGCCGATCGAGCGGGTGCGCTTCGAGCTGGGCGACAGCCGCCTGCCGCCCGCGCCCGTGTCCGGCGGCTCGCAGACGGTGGCGAGCGTCGGCTCAGCCGTGCTGGCGGCCTGCGGGGCGGCGCGCGACCACGC
>CAXTTH010000040.1:0-10506 GCA_964247035.1 uncultured Acetobacteraceae bacterium | reverse complement strand
GCAGAGCGTCAGCAGCGAGGGCGCCAGCCAGATCACCCTGCAGTTCACCCTGTCCCGCTCCATGGACGGCGCGGCGCAGGACGTGCAGGCCGCGATCAACGCCGCCCAGGGCACCCTGCCCGCCACCCTGCCCTATCCGCCGGTGTACTCGAAGGTGAACCCGGCGGACGCCGCCATCGTCACCCTGGCGCTCACCTCGGACGGCATGCCGCTCGACGCGGTGGCGGACACGGCGGACACGCTGCTGCAACCCAAGCTCAGCCAGATCGTCGGCGTGGGCAAGGTGACGGTGCAGGGCGGGCTGCGCCGGGCCATCCGGGTGCGGATCGATCCCGCCCGGCTGGCCGCCTACAACCTGTCGATGGAGGACGTGCGCACCGCGGTGGCCGCCGCCAACGTGAACGGCGCCAAGGGCGGCTTCGACGGCAAGGCGCAATCCTTCGGCCTCTCGACCAACGACCAGCTGCTGGACCCGGAGGCCTACCGCCAGCTCGTCATCAGCTACAAGGACGCCGCCCCGCTGCGCCTGCGCGACGTGGGCTCGGTCGAGGCCAGCATCGAGAACACCCGCGTGGTCTCGGCGCTCAACGGCCGTCCGGCGGTGATCCTGGACATCCAGCGCCAGCCCGGCGCCAACATCGTGCAGACCGTGGCAGACATCCGAGAGGCGCTGCCCGCCCTGGAGCGCGCCTTGCCCGCGGGCGTGGCGCTCTCGGTGGTGACGGACCGCACCGAGACCATCCGCGCCTCGGTGGCGGACGTGCAGTTCACCCTGCTGCTGGCGATCGGCCTGGTGATCGCGGTGATCTACCTGTTCCTCGGCTCCTGGCGCGCCACGGTGATCCCGGGGATCGCCCTGCCGCTGTCCCTGGTCGGCACCTTCGGCGTCATGGCGCTGCTGGGCTACGCGCTCGACAACCTCTCGCTGATGGCGCTGACCGTCTCGACCGGGTTCGTGGTGGACGACGCCATCGTCATGATCGAGAACGTGGTGCGCTACACCGAGCAGGGCGTGCCGCCGCTGGAGGCCGCCTACCGCGGCGCCAAGCAGATCGGCTTCACCATCGTCTCGCTCACCGTCTCGCTGGTCGCGGTGTTCATCCCGCTGCTGTTCATGACCGGCGTGGTGGGGCGGCTGTTCAACGAGTTCGCGGTGACGCTCGCGGTGTCCGTCGTGGTGTCGGCCATGGTGTCGCTCACCCTCACGCCCATGATGTGCGGCCGGCTGCTGCGCCCGCTGCACGCCACGCGGCCCACGTGGGCGGCCCGCACGTTCGACGCCGGGTTCCGCCGCCTGGCCGCGGGATACCGGCGCACGCTCGGCTGGGCGCTGCGGGCGCAGGGGCTGGTGCTGCTGGTCGCGGCCGGCACGCTGGTCGGCACGGTGCTGCTCTACGTCGCCGTGCCCAAGGGCTTCCTGCCGGCGCAGGACACCGGCGTGATCGTGGCGGTGACGGAGGCGGGGCAGTCCATCTCCATCCCCGCCATGGCCAAGCTGCAAGCCCGCTTCGCCGACCTGGCAGGCCGCGACCCGGCGGTGGCCAGCGTCACCTCGTTCGTGGGCGCAGGCTCCATCAACCCGACGCCCAACTCCGGCCGGCTGACCATCGCGCTCAAGCCCCGCCCGCAGCGCGACCCGGTGACGGCGGTGCAGGCGCGGCTGCAACGCATGGCGGACGCCATCCCCGGCCTGTCCGTGTTCACCCAGCCGGTGCAGGACATCCAGATCGGAACCAGGGTCAGCCGCACGCAGTACCAGTACACGCTGGTCGATACCGACGCGGCGGAGCTGGCCGCGTGGGCGCCCCGCCTGCTCGCCCGCCTGCAAGCAGCGCCCGGGCTGCGCAACGTGGCGACCGACCAGCAGGACGAGGGGCTGGTCACCCACGTCACAGTCGATCGGGAAGCCGCCCAGCGCCTGGGCGTGTCCATGCAGACCATCCAGGACGTGCTGTACGACAGCTTCGGCCAGCGCCAGGTCAGCACCATCTTCAGCCAGGCCAACCAGTACCGCGTGGTGCTGGAAGCCGAGCCGGCCTGGCAGGCGGACCCGGCCTCCCTGCTCCGCCTGCGCGTGCCCGGCGTGCTCTCCGCGCAGGGCCAGAGCACCACGAGCGGCGCCACCGTGAGCGGGGCGGCGCAGTCGCTGGTCCCGCTCTCGGCGGTGGCGCGCATCAGCCAGGGCGTGGGGCCGCTGGCGATCACCCACGAGCAGCAATTCCCCTCCGTCACGCTCTCCTTCGACCTGGCGCCCGGCGCGTCCCTGGGCGACGCGGTGAAGAACGTGGCGGACGCCGAGCAGGCGCTCGGCCTGCCGGAGACGGTGAGCGGCAGCTACTCCGGCGAGGCGGCGGAGTTCCAGCGCTCGCTCAGCTCCGAGCCCTGGCTGATCCTGGCCGCCGTGGTGGTGATCTACATCGTGCTGGGCGTGCTGTACGAGAGCACCATCCACCCGGTGACGATCCTGTCCACCCTGCCCTCGGCCGGCATCGGCGCGCTGCTGGCCTTGATGGCGTGCGGGCTGGACCTGTCGCTGGTGGCGCTGGTCGGCATCGTGCTGCTGATGGGCATCGTGAAGAAGAACGCCATCATGATGATCGACTTCGCGGTGGAGGCGGAGCGCGAGCGCGGCCTCTCGCCCGAAGCAGCGATCGAGGAAGCCTGCGCCCTGCGCTTCCGCCCCATCATGATGACCACCGCCGCCGCCCTGCTGGGCGCGCTGCCGCTGGTGCTGGAGCACGGCACCGGCTCCGAGCTGCGCTTCCCGCTCGGCGTCACCATCGTGGGCGGGCTGCTGCTCAGCCAGTTGCTCACGCTCTACACCACGCCGGTGATCTACGTGACGTTCGAGCGCCTGCGCCTGCGCTTCGCGCCGGGGCTGCGCCCGGCCGCGGCGGAGTGAAGCTGCTCCCCTTCTCCCTCTCCCAGCGGGAGAGGGCTTCTAGCAAAGCAGAGTGAGCCGGCAGGATCGTGCTAGCATGTCGCTGACGCAAGACCAGGAAGAGGCCAAATACCTTAGAGAGATGGAGAAGCTGGACGTGGACATCGACAATGCCCGCCTGAACATGACCAAGCTGAACAGCGACATGCGCTGGGAAAGCCTCAAGTTCGGCGTCAGCGCAGCGGTTGCGATCGCTTTGGCGGTCGGCTCCGGGGTCGGCCTGGCGAACTATCTCGGCCGCGGGTCGGAGAAGGAAACTCAGCAGTTGCAGGCGCTGGTCACCCAGCAGGCAGCCAGCTTAGCCGCGCTGCAAGCCGAGATCAGGGCCAGGCAGGCCAGCCCCACCATATACCTGCTGCAGCCGGGCCAGGCGCCTGCGGCCATCCCGCCCGCGCCGCAACCGCCGGCGCCGGACAAGCTGAACCCGAAAGAGTGACCGCTCTGACCTTCTCCCTCTCCCGCTGGCGGGAGAGGGCCGGGGTGAGGGTGGTCCGCGTTGCACAGCCACTCCATGCCGGGCTGAACCGGCCCTCACCCTGCCCTCTCCCGCAAGCGGCAGAGGGTTCTCTCATGCAGGTCAAAACCCGACTCTGCTGGCATTGGGCCTGCCTGCCTTGAACTTCTCCACCCCCTTCATCCTCCGCCCGGTCGGCACCGCCCTGCTGTCGCTCGGCCTGCTGCTCGCCGGCCTGGTCGCCTACCAGTTCCTGCCCGTCGCCCCCCTGCCCATGGTGGACTTCCCCGCCATCGTCGTGTTCGCCGGCCGCCCCGGCGCGGACCCGGAGACGATGGCGACCTCCATCGCCGCCCCGCTCGAACGCCGCCTCGGCGAGATCCCCGGCGTGAACGAGCTGACCTCCAGCTCCTCGCTCGGCTCCACCGCCATCGTCATCATCTTCGACATCGGCCGCTCCATCGACGGCGCGGCGCACGACGTGCAGACCGCCATCAACGCCGCCACGGCCGACCTGCCCTCGGACCTGCCGATCCGGCCGTACTACCGCAAGTTCAACCCGGCCGACGCGCCGATCATGACCCTGGCGCTCACCTCCAAGACCCTGACGCCGGGCCAGGTGTACGACGCGGCCGACACCATCCTCGCCCAGCGCCTGTCGCAGTTGGACGGGGTGAGCCAGGTGCAGATCAACGGCGCCGAGAAGCCCGCCGTGCGGGTGCGGCTGGACCCCGGCGCGCTGCGGGCGGCAAGCCTGTCCGGCCAGGACGTGTTCACCGCCATCCGCAACGCCAACGTGACGGAGGGCACCGGCAGCTTCGAGGGCGCCGACCGCGCGCGCGACATCACGGTCAACGGCCAGATGCGCCGCGCCAGCGACTATGCTGCCCTGGTCATCAAGTCGCAGAACGGCTCCGCCCTGCGGCTGTCCGACGTGGCCAGCGTGGTGGACGGCGTCGCCAACAGCCGGCTCGCAGCCTGGGACGGCGCGACGCCCGCCATCCTGCTCGGCATCACCCGCCTCGCCGGGGCCAACGTCATCGAGACCACCGACCGCATCAAGGCGGAGCTGCCGCACCTGCTGGCCTGGATGCCGCCCGACATCGACGTCAAGATCATCGCCGACCGCACCAGCACCATCCGCGCCAGCGTCAGGGACGTGGAGAAGACCCTGCTCGTCTCGGTCGCGCTGGTGCTGGGCGTGGTGCTGGTGTTCATGCGCCGCCTGGTGCCCACCCTGGCCGCCGCGGTCACGGTGCCGCTGTCCATCGCCGGCACGCTGGCCGCCATGTGGAAGCTCGGCTACTCCCTGGACAACTTCTCGCTCATGGCGCTGACCATCTCGGTCGGCTTCGTGGTGGACGACGCCATCGTCATGATCGAGAACATCGCCCGCCACGCCGAGATGGGCGAGCCGCCGCTGACGGCCGCCATCCGCGGGGCGCGGCAGATCGGCTTCACCGTGCTGTCCATCTCCATCTCGCTGGTCGCGGTGTTCATCCCGCTCACTTTCATGGGCGGCCTGCCGGGCCGGCTGCTGCACGAGTTCGCCATGGTGCTCACGGTCGCCATCGTCGTCTCGGCCGCCGTCTCCCTCACCCTCACCCCCATGATGTGCGGCCAGATCACCGGGCTGCGCATCGCCCCGCCGCGCTGGTGGCTTCGGTTCGACGCGGCGGTGGAGCGGGCGCTGGCCGCCACCCTGCGCGGCTACGCACGCTCGCTCGACTGGGCGCTGCGCTGGCGGCGGCTGATGCTGCTGGTGACGCTCGGCTGCGCCCTCGGCACCGTGGGGCTGTGGTGGGAGGTGCCCAAGGGCTTCCTGCCGTTGCAGGACACCGGGCTGCTGCAAGGCAACACCCAGGCCGACCCGTCCACCTCGTTCGCCGCCATGTCCGCCAAGCAGGGCCGCGTCGTCGAGGCCATCCTGGCGGACCCGGCGGTGCAGAGCGTCGGCTCGACCGTGGGCGTCGCCAACGGCTTCTCCTCGCTCAACCGCGGCCAGCTCACCATCCAGCTCAAGCCGATCGCCGAGCGTCGCATCGGCAGCGAGGCGGTCATCGCCCGCCTGCGCCCCAAGCTGCAAGCCATGCCGGACATCCAGGCCTTCCTGTCCTCGGTGCAGGACCTGCGCGGCGGCGGGCGCAGCGGCGGCAGCCAGTTCCAGTTCGTGCTGCTGGACCAGGACCTGGCCGAGCTGCGCGTCTGGACGCAGAAGCTGGAAGCCGCCTTGCAGCACGTGGCCGGCATCGAGGACGTGAGCAGCGACCAGGACAAGTCCGGCCCGCAATCCAACGTGGTGATCGACCGCGACGCCGCCGCCCGGCTGCAGCTCTCCACCACCGCCATCGACAACGCGCTCAACAACGCCTTCGCCCAGCGGCAGATCTCCACCATCTACACCGACCGCAACCAGTACAAGGTCGTGCTCGAAACCGACCCGGCGCTGCAGACCGACCCCTCCATGCTGCAAACCGTGTACGTCGGCGCCCCCGGCGCGACCCAGGTGCCGCTCTCCGCCGTGGCGCATTTCGAGCGTGGCGCCGCCCCGCTGTCGGTGGAGCACCAGGGCCAGTTCCCCTCCAGCTCCATCAGCTTTAACCTGCTGCCCGGCACCTCGCTGGGCCAGGCCACGGCGCTGGTGGAGCGCACCGCGCTGGAGCTGCGCATGCCGGAGGGCGTGCACACCGATTTCGCCGGCAACGCGCAGTTCCTGAAGAAATCCCTGGCCTCCGAGCCGGCGCTGATCGGGGCCGCGCTGCTGACCATCTACATCGTGCTCGGCGTGCTGTACGAGAGCCTGCTGCACCCGCTCACCATCCTGTCCACCATCCCCTCCGCCGGCCTGGGCGCGCTGCTGGCGATTTTCGTCACCGGCGGCGAGCTGTCGGTGCTGAGCATCATCGGCATCCTGCTGCTGGTCGGCATCGTGAAGAAGAACGCGATCATGCTGGTGGATTTCGCCCTGGAAGCCGAGCGCGAGCACGGCATGGACCCGGAGCAGGCGATCCGCGCCGCCTGCCTGGAACGCTTCCGCCCCATCACCATGACCACCCTGGCCGCCCTGCTGGGCGCGCTGCCGCTGGCGCTGGCCTGGGGCGCCGGCTCGGAGTACCGCGTGCCGCTGGGGGTCGCGATCGTCGGCGGGCTGATCGCGAGCCAGGCGCTGACGCTCTACACGACGCCGGTGGTATACTTGGCGCTGGAGCGGCTGGCGCGAGGGAAGCGGGCGCGCATCGTGGCGGTGCCAGCCGAATAGGAGCCGTGTCATGACTGAAGCACGCACTGACCTTGACTTCACAGCCAAGGACCCGCGTTTGCGGGCCGCAAGGCCAAGCGCGCAGCCTTGGCTCCTGCTCGGCTTCCTGGCCCTCGCCGGCCAAGCCCACGCAGCCGCCCCGGCCATCGTGCTGCTCGGCAAGGGCGCCCAGGTGTATGCCTGCGCGCAAACCGATACGGCCTATGCCTGGAAGCTCAAGGCGCCCGATGCCATCCTGCTCGACCCGGCTGGCCGCCAGGTCGGACGCCACTTCGCCGGGCCGAGCTGGCAAGCCGAGGACGGCAGCACGGTGGTGGGCGCGGCGGTGGCCACGGGCCTGGCGCCGCAAGCCGGCGCGATCCCCTGGCTGGTGCTGACCGCCAAGTCCCATGCCGGCGAGGGCGTGTTTTCCGACGTGTCCTACATCGTGCGCAGCGCCACGCAGGGCGGCGCGGCCCCGGCCACCGGCTGCGACGCGGACCATGCCGAGGCCGAGCTGCGGGTGGACTACAGCGCCACCTACACCTTGTTCCCCGGATAGGATGCGACCGGCCGCATCCATGCCGGCGGCCGAAAGCAAGGTTCCCGCCGTCACCCTCGCGTTCTGGGTCGTCAAGATCGTCGCCACCACGCTGGGCGAGGTCGGCGGCAACGCGGTGACGCTGACGTTGGGGCTTGGCTACTTGGCCGGCACCGCGATCTTCGGCACGGCGCTGGGGGACTGGATGGCGGACAGCACCGGGCTTGGCTATAACGGCAGCGCGCTCGTCATCGCCGCCGCGCTGGCCGTGGCCGCAGCGCTCTGTTTCTTCACCGCGGCATCCCGCACCCTGCTGTTCTGGGCCGCCTTCATCCTGACGCGCCCGCTTGGGGCCACCGTCGCCAACTCGCTGGACAAGCCCGCTGCCGCGGGCGGGCAGCCCTTCGAAGTGGCTGCCGCCATCAGCCGGCTTGCAGCATAGACCCAGCCCGTTCGGCGATGCGGCGGCGAACGGCTTCGACCTCGCCGCCCTGCTCCAAGCGCGGCGCGCAATAGATCGTCGGGCCACCATCCTCGCCTGGGTAGCTGGCGGCGTTGGCGAAGATCCAGCGGTTGTCGTCGTTCACGTAGCTTTCCGACAAGCTGCCCTCGGCGAGGATGATGTCATGCTCGTCGAGCTCGACATGGAAGTAAGCAACCGCACCACGTGGCTGCACTTGCCGGATCGTCGTGCCGTTCGCCAGCGCCAGTGCCGGGATCAGCACGCCGTCGAGGTACATCGCATGCGACGGGGAGACCAGCAGGTCACGCCGGGGCATCTCGTCGCCGAGCGCGCCTGCCTCGATCACCACCGGCCACAGCGCCCGGTTGCGCAGCGCGAAACGCTCGGCATGCTCCCGGCGCCCGATCCAGCGTATCGGCCGCAGGACGCCGCTCGCGGTCATGACCATGTCGCCAGCCGCCAAATCCTCCACGGCGACTTCGCCCGCCTCCGCCTGGATCAACGTGCCGCGGCAGTAGCAGGCAGCAACGGTGATCGTGACGCTGGGCGGGACGTAGTTGCCAAGGCCCAAGGTCCCGCTGCCGCCGGATGCCAGGGCCGAGAACTGGCTCTGCACATCGTGCCGTTGAGATCAAGCGCCCCGACCGTGCGACCGAAGCCATTGCCGGGATCGAAGCCGATGGTAAGCTGCCCACCCGTGGAATCAGTTTGCGTCCAGTTCAGGATTGGCAGCGCCACTGGGTTGGGGACGAACGGATCGGTCGCAAACTCGGTGGACGGCACGACGATCTGGTCGCCTGCTGAGAAGCCGCTGACAGGCAAGAAGCCAGCGCTCAATATGGCGGCATCGACGGAAAGGGTTCCTGCACTGTCCAGGAACGTGAATGATCCTCCCGCATAGACATTGGTCGTGGGCTGGATGTAGCTCGTCGTGGAAAACGATGCAGAGCCATCGGCCAAGGACACGGCGTTGGTCACATAGCCGCCGAAATTCGCTGTAACCTTGGCAGTTCCGGTCCCCTTGAGCGAGATCGAGCCAGTTCCATCGACGGCGGCGCCCGTCGCGTCGAGAGTGGCGCCGAGCGCAGACCCGCCAACCGCGATGATCCCGTTGTTGGTGAAATGATTGTATTGGCTGCCAGCATTGCTGTAGGCCGCTTGGATCACCAGTTGGCCGTCGCTGATGCCGATCGCTCCGGCATTGACGAACGCGGCGAACCCGGCGACCACGGCGATGCCGCCATCGGTGTACCCGGCAGGTGGAACAATGATTCCGCCGTTGCTCCCGTCGGGCGGGTTGCCTTGCACGTTGATCACTAGGCGCGATCCGGACCCAACCAGGATAAGGCCGGTGTTGGTTGTGGTCGGCACATACCCGGTCGGCACCGTCGTCGTCGGGTTCGACGAGCCGCCTGAGTGCTCGACAAGGTCAAGCTCGCCATTCGCGCCGACGTCGTTCGCCGGGCCACCTGCCGTCGGTCGGACAACGATCGTTCCCGCGAGCGTGTTGGTGTAGTTGTTGTCAAATCGGGCGTTGCCGGTGACGTATGCGTTGGTGCTGGTTGAGAAGGTGCTGTTGACGAGAACGGCCTGCACGAGGGCTTGGCCGCCGAAGAAGGCCATGGTCTCACCAGCGACCGGTGTCGCCACGGGGACATCCGAGGCGATGGGATCGCCTTCCAGAGCATCGATAAGGCTGGCGTCGAAGAAGGCGACAGGCACAGCCTCGTTCTGGGTGGTGATGACGCCCAACACCGGGCCGAGGCGGAACGCCGCAGAGCCCGCTGAGCCATCCACTATGGCCGTGTCGCCCGCAATAGGTGCGCCATTCAACCAGCTGGCGTCGATGAAGTAACTCTGGCCAATAAGCGAGAAATACGGTCGGCTGGAACCATTCCAAATCCGGTTCGTCACGCCCTGCCCTCATCGTTCGTTAACGACTTTTAACAGAGCGATTGCGAGCTGGACAGCCGGAATTACAGTCCGGAGCCAAACCATGTTGCCCGTATGCAGGTTTCCTGCCGGCCTCAGGTTTTGGTCGCGCGCACCATCACGCTGTTCCGGCCGAAGCGGCTTGGCCCTGAACCTATGCTGCCGGGTGCAGTTGACGGCTCGATTGCCCCCGCCGGCCTCGTGGCATTTTGTGTCCTGGCCCCGCCGTAGCGCGGCCGGCATCCTGGGCAGCCGCGGCGGCGGTCAGCGCATCGGCGAGAAGCCGGTCGGGCGCAGGATGCGGCTGCGCATCTCCATCACGTAGCCGGACGACTTGGCGCGGAACGCCTGCCACGCCGGGTCCGCCTCCATCGCGGCCCGGCGGCGCTCCCGGTCCCCGGCGTCCGCGTAGCGCCACAGGTGCACCACCTCGTTCACCCGCCCGCCGCTGTCCGTGGTGAACCAGCCCACGAGGTCGCCCAGGTGGCTGACCTGCAGCGCCATGCCCTCCGCCTCGTAGAGCCGCAGGTAGTCGCGCACGTGGGCGGGCCAGATCAGGTAGGTGCGCTCGTCCAGGATCATGCGGCGGGCTCCGGAGGCTTGGCGGGGGAGGGCCATGCTCCTAGCGTGCGGCCGTTCCCGCAAGGCCAGGCCGCTTGAGCGCTCCCCTTCCCGACCCGGCCGCCACGCTCGCCGCGCTGCGCGCCCGCCGCCCGCTGGTCCACTGCCTGACCAACCCGGTGGCCGCCCCGCTCACCGCCAACGCCCTGCTGTGCCTGGGCGCGTCCCCGCTGATGGCGGAGGCGGAGGCGGAGATGGCCGCGGTGGCCGGCTTCAGCGACGCGCTGCTGGTCAACCTCGGGATGCAAACCCCCGCCCGCATGGCAGCCGCGCACGCCGCCATCGCCGCCGCCGGCGCCCGCGGCACGCCCTGGGT
>CAXTTH010000039.1:0-11091 GCA_964247035.1 uncultured Acetobacteraceae bacterium | reverse complement strand
GGCCAGCGCGCCGCGGGCCGCGACCCCGTCCAGCACCGCCTGCACCTGGTCGCCGGTGAACGCCTGCCCGGCATGCGCGCCGTAGCCGGGATGGTTGGAGAACTGCACGGTGTTGACCGGCCACACCTCCCAGCCGAGCCGCTGCATGGGGAACATCGCGGCGCTGTTGCCGACATGGCCGTAGGCGACCGCGGACTGGATGGAGAGGATGGCCATGGCCGCCAAACGCTAAGCCGCCACGGCCCCAACTGCCAGAGCGGGCCGCCAGGGTGAACTCGCCCACGCCCAAAACGTTCTGGATCGGCTCATAGCCGGGGCGTTTCCGGCTCCATGACGGCCGCAACAGGATATCCCATGAACCGCATGACCGCCCCGGCACTCCTCGTCGCCTTGCTTGCCATGAGCCCGGCCTTGGCCCAGCCCGCACCCGGCAGCGCCCCCGCCGCATCCTCGGCCAAGCGTGACGTGATGATCGAGCGGCGGATTTCCGAGCTGCACAGCAAGCTCAAGGTCACCCCGTCCGAGGAAGGCCAGTTCTCCGCCTTCGCCGACGTGATGCGCGAGAACGCCCGCCACCTGGATGGGCTCGCCGGGCAGCACGCCCAGGCCGTGTCGTCCGGCAGCGCGGTGGATCAGATGAAGTCCTATGCCACCCTGGCCCAGGCCCATGCGGAGGATGTGCAGCGCCTTGTGCCCGCTTTCTCCAACTTTTATGACGTGTTGACGCCGGAGCAGAAGAAAGCCGCCGACGAGAGCTTCAAATCGTTCGGCCAAGGCCCGAAGCGCGGCCGGGGCTAGTTCCTGGGGCCAGTGCTAGTTCCTGGGGCCAGCGCCAGTTGCCGGCCAGCCATCCGGGACCTATACGGTGTCCTTCGCCCCGCCGGTCGGTATCGGCACGGGCCAGACCAAGGAGCGCGCAGCGATGAAGGCCGGCATCCACCCCGAATACCACGCGGTCAAGATCATCATGACCGACGGGACCGAGTTCACCACCCGCTCCACCATGGGCAAAGCCGGTGACACGCTGCGGCTGGACATCGACCCCAAGTCCCACCCGGCCTGGACCGGCATCCAGCGCATGATGGACACCGGCGGCCAGGTCGCCAAGTTCAACAAGCGGTTTGCCGGCCTCGGCAAGCGCAGCACCTAAACGCTCCGTAAGCCGTCGAAGAAACGAAGGGCCGCCCTTGCAACCAGGGGCGGCCCTTTCCTATTTATGTCCTGTTCGCAGCGCCCATCCGGGGCTGTGAAGACTGATCGGGCCGGCCCAAACGGGCGGTCCAGCCCACTTAACCTTGCTCCCGCAGGAGGTTTTGCATGACGACGTTCGACCTTTCCCCCCTTTTCCGCACCGCCATCGGCTTCGACCGCATGGCCCGCCTGATGGACACGGCGCAGGAAGCTGCCCCGGCCTACCCGCCCTACAACATCGCCAAGACTGGCGATGACAGCTACCGCCTCACCATGGCCGTCGCCGGCTTCGGCTCCGACGAGCTGGACGTGACGGTGAAGGAAAACCAGCTGGTCGTGACCGGCAAGCTGAAGGACGACGTGGCGGGCAACCTGCTTTACCGCGGCATCGCCGGGCGTGCTTTCGACCGCAGGTTCGCGCTTGCCGACCACATCGTGGTCGAGGGCGCCGACCTGTTGAACGGCTTGCTGCACGTGGACGTGCGTCGCATCGTGCCGGAGGCCCTGAAGCCCCGCCGCATCACGATCGGCATAGGGCAGCCGTCGCCGGCAGCGATCGCTAACGACACCACGCCCGCTGCCCAGGCAGCGTAACGCCTTAAGTTGAGGGGACCGGGCAACTGGTCCCCTCACGCTACCGACGGAAAAAACTGTCCGCCACGCCACGGTGGCTCTGCTTGCGGCTGATTGCCGCCTCCGTGCGGGCGATCTCCGCCTTCAGCTCTTCGATGTAGCCTTGCAGCTCTGCGACGCCCAGGGGATCGAGCAGCAGGGGCGCCACTCGTTTCATTACCGGCAATTCGTCCTCGTCTTCCCTCATATCCGCCCTGCCTTGCAAAGATGTGCTGTAACGATCCTGCGCAAATGCTTGACCCGCAAGGCCTCGCAGTTCCATATCAATTCTTGATTGGCCGCTCGAGCGCGCCTCCCTGATGGAGCCGCCGCGCCGCGGCCGGAGAGCGTGACATGAGCCTTCCCCTGATGCCGAAAGCCACTGCGGTGTGGCTGATCGACGAAACCGCCCTGACCTTCACCCAGATCGCCGATTTCTGCGGCATGCACCCGCTCGAAATCCAGGCCATCGCCGACGGCGAGGTGGCGCAGGGCATCGTGGGCTATGATCCGGTGGCCAACAGCCAGGTGACGACCGCGGAGATCACCCGCTGCGAGGCTGACGCCGAGGCCCGGCTCAAGCTGCTGCTCCCCGCTAATCCGCTCCCCAAGAAAGGCCGCGGCGCGCGCTACACTCCCGTTGCCAAGCGCAATGACCGGCCGGACGCCATCGCCTTCGTGCTGCGCAACTTCCCGCAACTGTCGGAGGCGCAGGTCATCAAGCTGCTCGGCACCACCAAGGAGACGATCCAGAAGGTGCGCGAGCGCAGCCACTGGAACAGCACCAACATCAAGCCACGCGACCCGGTGATCCTCGGTCTGTGCAGCCAGACCGACCTGAACGCGACGGTTAACGCCGCCAATGACCGATTGATCCGCGAGGGCAAGACGGTGCCGGCGCCGATCCGGATCGAAACCGAAGAGGCAGCGTAAGATCGGGACTCTGCCCCGAACCCCGCCAGAAAACGAAGTCCTCTGGACCCTTGTTCATAAGTATCATGGGTCAAGGGAACTTCGTTCCCTTGCGGGTGCAGGGCAGAGCCCTGCGAAGCACTAGGCCGCCTTGTCCCATACCGGCGCGAACCCTGGGTTGACCATCCGCTGCGCCTTCGGCAGCGCCGCGATCGCCGCCCGGTCCGCATCGTCCAGCTCGATTTTCATCGCTTCCAAGTTGGCCACCTGGCTCTCCCGCCGCGCTGCCTTCGGGATCGCCGCTACTCCAGGCTGGTCCACCAGCCACTTGAGCGCCACCTGCGCCGCCGTCGCGTTGTGCTTGCGCGCGATCGCGCCCAGCTCCTCGCTGTCCGCCAGCTTGCCCTGCGCGATCGGGCAGTAGGCGGTCAGCGCCATGTCGTGCGCCCGCAGGAAGCCTAGCACCGGCTCCTGCCCCAGCAGCACGTGGTATTCGATCTGGTTGGCGGCCAGCGGCGCGCCGATCTCGTCCACCGCCTGGCGCAGCAGCCCCGTGGTGAAGTTGCAAACGCCAATCGCCCGCGTCAGCCCCTCCTCCTTCAGCTTGACCAGGGTTTCGAGCGCCATGGGCAGGTCCATGTCCGGCGCTGGCCAGTGGATCATGTACAGGTCCACGTAGTCGGTCTGCAGCTTGCGCAGGCTGGCCTCGATCGCGCGCCGCATCGCGTCCGGCGCCAGGTTGGTGTACCAGACCTTGGTGGTGACGTGGATGTCCGCCCGCGGCAGCCGCGCCCCGGCCAGCGCCGAGCCGACCTGCTCCTCGTTGTCATACATCTCCGCCGTGTCGATATGCCGGTAGCCCAGGGAAAAGGCCCGCTCCACCGCCTCGCGACACTCGTCGCCCTTCATGCGCCAGGTACCCAAACCGAGCTTGGGCATCCGCAATCCGTGCGAGGTGATCATCTCCATGGCGCAGCTCCTTATCGTTGGCTGAGATCGACCAAGGCGGCGAAGCCCGTCTCGGTTCCGAAAGCAAGCGTGGCCCCGTCCGCCCGCCAGGCCAGCGCCGACACGCTGCCGCGGCCGGGCGCTGCCACCGGCAGGATGCGCTCAGAGGCGATGTCGGCCAGGACCACCAGCCCATCCGCGAACCCGGCGGCCACCACCTCGTGCTGCGGATGCACTGCCACCCGGGTGCACAGCACGCTGTCCCCGCCCGCCAGCTCGGTCGGCGCCTTGCCCATCGGGCCGCCGCCGAAGAACGGCCACAGCACGACGGTGTCCGCCCCGGCGGAGGCCAGCCAGCGGCCGTTGCGGGTGAAGCCGAGCGACTGCGTCTTGGCCGGGTAACCGGACATCCGCATGTGCTGCCCATCCGCCAGCCGCCAGCCGTGCAGGGCGTTCTCCTGCATGGCGGTGACGACCGCCTCGCCCGCCGGGTGCAGGGCGATGCCGGTGTGGCTGCCCTTCCATTCCAGCCGGCGCGGGCTATCGACCTTGGCGGCGACGAACCACAGCGTGGCCCCGCCGTAGTGCGACGCCGCCAGCCGCTTGCCCCGCGCGTCGAACGCGAGCCCGGTGACGGTGGAGGGATGCGCGAGCTGCTTCAGCTTGGCCCCGCCCTCGAACAGGTGCGCCCCCTTGCCGACGGCGCAGGCGGCGATGCTCCCGTGGGTGGCCACCTGCTCGACCCACTTCATGCCGAACTGGGCGATGGTCGCCACCGCTCCATCTGGCCCGACCCGGCGGAACGCCCCGTCATCGCCACCAGTGACGAAACCGTTGCCGGCTGCGGCAAGGCTGAGCACCGCCCCGTCATGCACGGGAATCTCCCGCCACCCCCCGAGCGTCACCCGCCCGTTGCCCAAGGCAAAGGCGGGCACGTCCCCGGCCCAGGCGACGGCCACGACGAAAGCATCAAGGCTGCGGTGCTCGCCGCGGGAGTCGAGCACGTAGTCGGTGATGGCGCTCACGAGCCTGTCAAGCCTGGCAAGCCTCGAACCCCCGCCGCAGTTGCGGCCGGTTCAGGTTGCGCCCGATGAACACCAGCCGCGAGCGCTTCTCCCCCTCCGGCGCTTCCCCGATGAAGTCGCCATCCGCGATCATGTGCACCGCCTGGAACGCGAACCGCCGCTCATCGCCCTGGTAATGCATGATGCCCTTGGTCCGCAGCAGGTCCTGACCCTTTTCCTGCAAGAGCTGGCCGATCCAGACGTTGAACTTCTCCGGGTCGAGCGGGCGGGTCACTTCGAACGACATGCTGTTGATGTCGTCGTCGTGCTCGTGCTCCGTCTCGGTCAGGAAGCCCGGCTGCACGTCGGCCAGGATGCGTTGCAGGTCAAACGCGCCCTGGTCCAGCACGGCTGCGATATCGACTTCCGAACGCTGCGCCCGGTGGATGGCGGCAAAACGGTTGATCTTGCGGATGCTGGCCTCGACCGCCTCCAGCTCGCCCGGCGTCACCAGGTCCGTCTTGTTCAGCACGATCACGTCGGCGAAGGCGATCTGCGCCTCGGCCTCCGCGCTATCATTCAGCCGGGCCGGCAGGTTCTTGGCGTCCACCACCGTCACGATCGCGTCCAGCCGGGTGCGCGCCCGCACCCCCTCATCGACGAAGAAGGTCTGCGCCACCGGCGCCGGGTTCGCGAGCCCGGTGGTTTCTATGATGATGCCGTCGAACTTGCCGCGCCGCTTCATCAGTCCGCCGACGATGCGGATGAGGTCCCCGCGCACGGTGCAGCAGATGCAGCCGTTGTTCATCTCGAACACCTCCTCGTCGGTGTCCACCACGAGGTCGTTGTCCACGCCCAGCTCGCCGAACTCGTTGATGATGACCGCGTACTTGCGGCCGTGCTGCTCCGTCAGGATACGGTTCAGCAGCGTCGTCTTGCCCGCACCCAGGTATCCGGTGAGCACGGTGACGGGAATCAGGTCGGTGTCGGACATCGGGGGCGCCTTGGCAGGGACTCCTCGATATATAGGCTCGGAATCCGGCCGCGCCCAACCCCGGCCGAAACCAGCGACGGGGCCGTGTGATGCGCCGGCGGACTGCGACGGCTACCCTGCCAGGGTGCGCCGCCGGACCAAGCCCAGCCCGGCCAATCCCGACGACAGCAGCGCGAGGGAAACCGGCTCCGGCACCGGCGTAGACGCCACGCCGCGCAGCACTTCGCCGAACGCCGCCGTGTCGATGATGGCGAACTCCTCGCTCGCCGCCTGCGTCGTCGTGGTGAAACCCAGGTTGTCGGTGATGGCGACCAGCTCGTTCGGGTCTGCTCCCTGGTCGCCGCTGCCGCTCACGGTGGAGGTGACGGCATACAGCGTGACGGTGCCATCCGGGTTGACCATGCCGGTGATGTTGCGCAGCCCGTCCGTCGCGGCGGTGTAGCTGCCGCTGTCACCCGCCATGTCAGCGCCGGTCACGGTGTAGTTGACGCCTAGGTTCAGGCCCGCCTGCAAGGTGTAGTCCTTGATCCACGCGCCATTCACCAAAGACCATTTCTCCAGCCCGGCGTTCGGGTCCCCTGCCGCAGCGGAGGCCACGCCCGATCCCTCGTCGGCGACGTACAGCGTGGTCGGGTTGGCGAAGAACAGGCCGAACGGGTAGAAGCCCGCCGTGGCGGAATTGTCCTTCGCCGGTGCCGTCGGAAAGCCGGGCAGCACCGTGATGCTGCCGGCAGCGCTGCCGGAGCCGGTGTTGCCGCTGCTGACCGCGGTCGGCAACTGACCAGCGGCGCCTACTTGGTAGACCGTGTCCACGCCGTTGCCGCCGCTGCCCTTGGTGACATACAGCGTATTGCCGCTGATCGTCTCGCCGCGGTAGTTGTTGTCCTTGGCAGCCTTGTCAGCCGGGTTGCCGACCTGCGTGGCGCTGAAGCTGCCGACCTGCTGCGTGTCCTGCGGGTTAGCTGCCGTGCCCACGCCCGGCGTCGCGACCTGCACCCCGGTCGTCGCCGCGATCTGCGCGCCGCCATTGCCGTTGCCGGCGTTGCCGACCGTGTAATAGCTGCCGTCAGCGAGGATCGCGGCCCGGCCGTTGTTGCCGGAGTAGGCGTTGGTCGGCGTGACCGTCAGCGTGCCGTTGGAGTCGAGCTGGGCCACGGCACGGGAAGTCGGCGTCGCGGTCACCAGGTTGCCGGACTCAGTCACGCCGGGCGTGTTCGAGTTGGAGATGTCGAGATGATTCGCCGGGGTCGTATAGCCCATGAAGGTCAACGCGGCGCCGTTGGTGGACAGGTTGATCGCCAGCTCGGACTTCGACGCAAAGCTGGTGGTCAGCAGCGCGGGGTTGATTGCCAACGTGTTCACCAGCGACCCGGCGGGAGTCAGCTGATCGACGAAGATCGGCGACGTGACGCCGAAGCTGCCATCGACCGCCGCGTTGTTGAACACGTTGGGGTATGAGCCATTGGCTATGGCCGCATAGGGCGCAGCCCCCGTAGCCGGCGAGTCTGGCAGCGCCTGCCCGACGGACAGCGTGCTGGCGGAGCCGGCATAGTCGCTGCGCGTCACCACGATGTTGCCCGGCGTGAAGTAGTCGGCCCGAGCCATGCCTGGCGTCATGAGGGCCAGCGGCACGGCGGCGCTGCCGAACAGGAACAGGCGACGCTGGCCGGCAACGCGATCACGCAACAACTTCCGCCTCCAAATCCAACGTGCGGTTTGGTTAACAGAACCTGTCAGGAGCGTTCATGTCGGTTTCATGATATTTGCAAGAGTCGTCTAAGAGCCCTGATCGCGAAGCGCTGCGGGATGGGAGCGTGTGCGCCGGTGACCGATGCACTCACGGTTCAATCCTGTGTTGGGCATGTTCTCGAATCGGCAGGATTTCGCAGGATTATTGCCGCACACGCGGTCCAAGTCTCGGAACCCGACGCAATGCCCATTCGGACCGCGATAACCCGGACCGCCATGGCAGCCGCATCCAGCGCATCTCGGAAGCCCTGGGCATGCCGCTGCCAAGGCCGACGGCATCGGCGCAGAAGCCACCAGCAAAGCCAGGGCAGTCACCCGGATCACGCCTTGCGCCCCCGCGCTGCCGGAGCGGGAGCCAAAGCGGGGGCAGCGCCGCGCCGGGCAAACTGGATAGCCTCGAACGCCAGCCAACCAGCCGGCCCGAAGAAGAAGGCAAGCGGCAGGACCGGCAGCAGCAGGATGCGGGGCAGCCGGTCATCCAGGAAGCGCTGCGCGATCATCACGCCCACCAGCAGGTCGAACGCCAGGTAATGCAGCCAACCTGCCAGCAAGATGGCGGGCTGGCGGAACAGCAGGCCCACTCCCGCCAGCGAGCTGACATCGCCGGGTCCGCCCCAGTGCGCCATCAGCACCGCCACGTAGGCGCTGGCCAGCAGCAGCGGCACCAGGCCGCCGCAGAATCTTTGCAGCGCGCGCCGCCAGCCGAACACCGCGGCCAGCACCAGCACGATCCAGGCGATCACGGCGCCGAAATTGGCGATGCGGAACACTGCCTCCAGCGGGTTCATGCTAACGGGCGAGCTTGAGGAAGCCCACCAGGCGCTCGGCCTCCGCCACGATGGGGTCGGCGATGGCGGCGGCGCGCTCCGCCCCTTCCGCCAGGCGGCGGTCGATGCTGGCGGGGTCGGCCAGCCAGCGCCGGGTCTCGGCGGCGATGGGAGCCAGGCGGTCGATCAGCAGGGCGGCCAGCGCCTCCTTGAACACGCCGAAGCCGTGGCCGGCATGCTCGCGCAGCACTCCGCCAGGGTCGGTGTCGGACAGGGCGGCGTAGATCGCAACCAGGTTGCGCGCCTCGGGACGGTCCTCCAGGCCGCGCGGGTCCTCCGGCAACGGCGCCGGGTCGGTCTTGGCGCGGCGTATCTTGTGCGCGATCGTGTCAGCGTCGTCGGTCAGGTTGATGCGGCTCTGGTCGGAGGCGTCGGACTTGCTCATCTTCTTGGCACCGTCGCGCAGGCTCATCACCCGCGCGGCGGGGCCGAGGATCAGCGGCTCGATGAGGGGGAAGAACTCCACGCCGTAGTCGTGGTTGAATTTCTGGCCGATGTCGTTGGCCAGCTCCAGGTGCTGGCGCTGGTCGTCGCCCACGGGAACGCGGGTGGCGTGGTAGGCGTGGATGTCGGCCGCCATCAGGTTCGGATAGACGTAGAGCCCGGCAGACACGTTCTCGCGGTCCTTGCCGGCCTTGTCCTTGAACTGCGTCATGCGGTTCAGCCAGCCGAGCCGGGCCACGCAGTTGAACAGCCAGGCCAGCCGGGCATGGGCATGCACCGCCGATTGGTGGAACAGGATCGGCTGCTCGCTGATGCCGGCGGCGATGTAGGTGGCGGCCGCCTCGCGCGTAGCAGCGGCCAAACCCGCCGGATCCTGCCAGGCAGTAATGGCATGCAGGTCCACCACGCAGAAGATGCATTCATGGGCGTTCTGCAACGCTACCCAGTTGCGGATGGCACCGAGATAGTTGCCGAGGTGGGGAACGCCGGTGGGCTGAATGCCGGAGAAGATGCGCTGCATGGCGCATCGTCTCCGGCGAGGCTTAGGCGGTCAAGGCCGTCCCGTGCTCGCTGGCCATGCCGCCCATGCTCGCCATCTCGCGGGCGACGGCGCGGTCATGCGCGAGCTGGTCGGCCCGGGCGGCGGCGGGGCTCCAGCGTCCGCGCATGATGAACACGCAGGCCACGAAGAACAGGATGGCGGCGACGCAAATCCAGTACCAGGTCTGCCACTGGCCCGGCGCGTCGGCGGCAGCCTTCTGGATGATGCCGAGCTGGGCGATCAGGGCGGGGCTCGGCGCCGTCTGGGTAGCCTGGGCCTGGGCGTAGGCGGCCAGCCATGGGCCGGACTCGACCAACGGCGTCACCGAGTTGATGACGTAGGGGATGGCCACGAAGGCGGCGGTGACGACCAGGCGCTGGATCCAGCCCCAGATGGCGAGGCCGGTGCCGGTCAGCGCGGGATTGCGGGCCTCCACCGTCTCAGTGAAGCTGGCCATCCAGCAAGTGTAGGCGGAGGCCACCAGCACGGACTGGGCGCAGCTCAAGGCGACCAGGGTTCCCCAGCTTGGGGTTTGGCCAGCTTGCAGCAGGAAGGCGACGGTGACGGCGGCGCCGCCCAGCCCGCCGATCAGCATGAACGGCTTGCGCACGCCCAGCTTGTCCGACAGCAGGCCGGAGGCGATCAGCGCCATCGCGTTGCAGGCCCAGGTCCAGTTGAACAGCTCGTTGGCCGCCACCGGGGTGTAGTGGAACACGGTGATGAGGTAGATCGTGCCGAACGCCACCGCCGTGTAGTAGAACAGCAGCAGCACGGACACGCCGAGCGCGGAGCCGATGACGTCCAGGTGCATCAACTGGCGGAAGGGCGCATGCAGGTTCACGTTGACGATGCCGCGGGCGCGCGCCTCGACCAGGGCGCGGTCCTTCATGCTGACCATGATCTGGTCCCGCAGGGCAGGCGACAGCTCGCGCAGGAAGATGAAGGCGACGACGAACATGACGAGGCCGATGGCGCCGCAGATGTAGAACTGGCTCCACCAGGTTTGAAAGATCGGCAGCGTCTTGGACGTGATGAAGCTGACCATGAGGCTGCCGAGCACCGGGCCGATGGTCCAGAAGCCCATGGCGGTGGCGCGGCCGACCTGGGGGGAGAAGTCCCGGATCAGCGCCGGGGTCGTGACGAGGATCACGCCTTCGACCACGGCCAGCAGCGTGGCCAGCACGCCATAGGTGAACTTGTCCGGCGCGTAAGGGACGGCAAGTGTGAGCAGGCCCACGATCAGCGTGCCGAACACCACCAGGTTGGAACGGCCCAGGCGGTCGCTCAGCCCGGCGAGCAGGGAGGCGAAAGCGCCGACCAAGTTGCCGATGGCGAAGATGGCGACCAGGTAGTTGAACGGCATCTGGAAGTATTGGAGCATGTAGGTGGCGACGCCGCCGCCAACATACAGCTCGTAGTAGAGCGACACGGTGATGGCGACGACCAGCAGGAGGTAGGCGCGCCGGGCGCCCTCGGCGGGGTAGTGCGCCAATTCGCGCCGATGCAGCCATGAAGGCCCTTCGGAAACACCTGCTGCAGCCGGCATCGACATCTCCTTCGCGTCTCAGCGCGTTAGACATCACGGTAAGATGTACGTCAGGGAGCCGTCAAGCGGGACGGCGGCGGTTAAGTCGACGTGACAGCTCTGCCGCATCGAACGCACCCACAGCCAGCCCGATGACGACATACGTCAGCATTCCAGCCCCGACCAGCGCGGCCAGGCCCGCCCAGCGCAGCCCGTGCGCCATCTCCGCCGGGTTGAACGCATGACGCTCGACGAGCCACAGGGTAGCAGCCATCGCCGCCGCAGCCAGGGCGATGCGGGGCAGCCGCCGCCGCAGCCGCGCATCCATCACCAGGAAGCCGCGC
>CAXTTH010000038.1:0-11134 GCA_964247035.1 uncultured Acetobacteraceae bacterium | reverse complement strand
GCCCGGGCGTGGCCAGGCCGGCGCGGCGCAGGACGCGAGGGTGGCCGGTCGCCTGCAGCAGGTCGGGGCACGCCGCGAGATAGCCGCGCAGGCTGTCCTCGACCACCTGGTCCGGATCGTTGATGACGCGGTTCATGTTTTGCCGGCCAGCCAGGGCATCGACGATGGTTCGGTCATTATGTCCTCCAGCCGGCTTGCCATGACCTTGCCTCCAGGCCTGAACGCATGTCAAGCAAGTGAACGAACGTGCAGGCAAGTTATTCCCCTGACCGCGAGGGATTTATCTTCTTCGCTGATTATCTTGTCCAATATGGGACTAATAGGCTATTTGTAGCCTCGATACGATCGGTGTGGATTACGCAAAAATTCATCAGGTGAGCATGTGTGCAATGCAGCATCATGCAGGCAAACGGGGAGGCAGGGCATGACGATCGCGATTGGCTGCGACGAGGCCGCATTCGAGCTGAAGCAGATTCTCAAGCAGATGCTGGTGGACGAGGGCCTGGCCGTCGAGGATTTCGGCACGTTCGACGTCAAGCCGGTGCTGTATCCGGACATCGCCTTCGCCGCTGCGCAGTCTATCGTGGACGGGCGCAACGACCGCGCCGTGCTGCTTTGCGGCACCGGCATCGGCATGGCCATCAGCGCCAACAAGGTCCCCGGCATCCGCGCCGCCCAGTGCCACGACACCTACTCCGCCGAGCGGGCGCGCAAGAGCAACGACGCCCAGGTCATCACCATGGGCGCCCGCGTGATCGGCCCCGAGCTGGCCAAGTCGGTCCTGCGCGCCTGGCTTGCCTCCGAGTTCGAGCCCGCCCGCTCCGGCCCCAAGGTCGAGCGCATCCGCGCGTTCGAGGACGCCGTCAGGAAGGCCTAGCCCCGCCCGTGCCCCGCAGCACCGTCATGGCCCCTCCATCAAAGGACCCGCGCCGCGCCGCCGACTGGGGCGACGTGACGCCGGACGTGCTGGTCGAGATCGCCAGCCTGTACTACCACCAGGACATCACCCAGGAGGAGCTGTCCCGCCGCTTCTCGCTGTCCCGCGCCAAGGTCAGCCGCCTGCTCAAGCGCGCTCGCGAGGACGGCATCGTCGAGATTCGCGTGCACCAGCACCCGGGCGTCAGCAGCGAGCTGGAGCAGGAGTTCATCGGCCAGTTCGGCATCGACCGGCTGCTCGTCTCGCTCGACCAGCGCGACGCGGAGGCGCAGCGCCTGGCGGTCGCCGGCCTGGTCGCCAGCCACCTGTCGCGCACGCTGACGGAGGGCATGACGGTGGCGGTGGGGATGGGCCGCAACGTCGCCGCCGTGGCGGACTGCGTGGCGCCGACCCGGCGGGCGGTCACGTTCATGTGCGCCATCGGCGGCTCCGTGCGCGCCGGCGAGCACATGAACCCGGACCACATCTGCCGCCGCCTGGCCGTCCGCTTCGGCGGCGAGAGCGAGACGCTGTATGCCCCCGCCCTGGTGGCGGACGCCGCCCTGCGCGACGAGCTGTACCGCAACGACACGGTCAAGCTGGTGCTCGACCGCGCCCGCCGGGCGGACATGGCGCTGGTCGGCGTGGGAGACCTGAGCGAGGACAGCAACATGGTCCGCATGGGCTGGTTCTCGCCGCAGGAGGTGGCTGAGGCCCGGCTGTCCGGCACCATCGGCGACATCATGGGCTACGACTTCATCGACATCCACGGCCGCTCGTCCAGCGCCAACATGCAGGGCCGGGTCATCGGGCTGACCACCCGCGACCTCGCCCGCATCCCCAACGTGATCGCCATCGCCAGCGAGAACACCAAGGCCGCCGCCATCCTGGGCGCGCTGCGCACCGGCGTGGTCAACACGCTGGCGACCAGCTCCACCAACGCCCGCACCGTGCTGCGCCTGCACGAGGCGACGCGGTGACGGGCTGCTACTCCTCCGGTTCGGTCGTGAACAGCAGCGGGTAGCCATTCTTGCGGGCCATGTCGGTGGCGTTGGTCGCCTTGGCTTCCGCCACGTCCTTGGTGAACACTGCCACCACGCACACGCCGCGCTGGTGCGCCGTGCTCATCACCCGCTGCGCCTGCCCGTCGCCCAGCCGGAACTCCGCCCGCAGCACCATGACCACGAAGTCCCGCGGCGTGTAGTCGTCGTTGACCAGGATGACCTTGTGCAGCTTCGGCCGCTCGGGCTTGAGATCGGTTTCCGTGCGGTTCTTGGTGTCGGTGTCTTGCATCGTGGAGCTTCCAACAGGCCTTGCCGGCATAGGTGTTTCCAACCCTGCCCCGGCACAACCCCGCAGGCCGCGCCGCAGCCGGCAAAACTGCCGCGGCAGCCCGGCCAGCCCCGTCAGGCCGCCGCGACATCCTCCTGCAGCCAGGCGGCAAGCCGGTCCCGGTGCGCAGCGGCGTGCAGGAAGCGCAGGCCGTAGAACGCGCTGCCGACATGCGCTACCTGCGCCTCGACCGCGCCGAAGCCGTCCAGCAACAGGGTGAGCCGCTCGCCGGCCTCGAACCCCTTGCCGGGATCCTGCACGGAAATGAGCGCGCCAGACGCCGACAGGTCCGACACCATGACCGCATGGGCCGCCTTCGGGCCAGCCCCGCTGCGGGCCGTCGCAGGTACGTCGAGCTGGTAGCGCCGCTCACGGCGGCGCTCCGCCGCGGACACGCTCGGCGGCTTGCGGCTGTCAGGCAGTTGCGTCATCGCGCCCTGGTTGCTGAGGATCGTCGCCGCCAGCATGAAGCGGGGCGGTGAAGTTTCGGTAAAGCCGCACGCCAGAGGCATGTTGTTATAACATAACGTATCGCTGTAGAAAGCCGTGGCCGAAACGGAGAGCCGTGCCCTGAGGTTTCACGACGCCCTGCTGCTGACCGCCGCATTCGGCCTGTGGCTCGCCTCCCCGGCGCGCGCGGCCGATCCCGGCTCCGCGGACCCGGCTCCGCAGGTGCGCCTGGGCGCCGGCCAGGCCAGCCCGCCGGACCCGGCACAGGCGGACGTGGACGTCTATGTCCATAAGCTGGACCGGGCCCGCAGCCAGCTGCAGCCCAGCCTCGGCGCCACCACGTACGACTTCAGCCGCGGCGCGGTCGAGACCTTGCCGCAGGGCGACAACGCGCCGCTGAACCAGACCCTGCTGCAAGCCCCGGGCGTGGCGCAGGACAGCTTCGGGCAAATCCACGTCCGCGGTGACCACAACGAGGTGCAGTTCCGCCTGGACGGCGTGCAGCTGCCGGAGGGCCTGGCCGTGTTCGGGCAGTCCCTGGAAACCCGGTTCGCGCACTCCTTGTCGCTCATCACCGGGTCGCTGCCCGCGCAGTATGGCTTCAACACGGCCGCCGTGGTCGATATCACCACCAAGACCGGCCGCACCGACCCCGGCGGGGAGATCTCGATCTACGGCGGCGCGCGCGACTACTTCCAGCCCAGCATCTCCTACGGCGGCAGCACGGGCGCCATCGACTACTTCTACACCGGCGACTTCCTGCACAACCGCGTCGGCATCGAGAACCCGACCGGCGGCTTCAACCCGGTCCACGACCTGTCGAACCAGGCGCACGGCATCGGCCACTTGTCCGGGTTGATCGACGACACCGCCCGCGTCAGCCTGCTGGCCGGCTACTCCAACGACTTCTACCAAATCCCGAACAGGCCGGGCCAGGCGCCTTCGCTCGGCCTGTCGGACAACGGCGTGACCGGCTTCGACAGCGCCAACCTCGCCCAGCGCCAGCGCGAGATCACCGATTTCGGCATCCTCTCGGTGCAGAAGCAGTGGGGCGCGCTGGACGTGCAAAGCTCCGTGTTCACCCGCTACAGCAGCCTGTACTACACGCCCGACTCGGTGGGGGACCTGCTGTTCAACGGCCTCGCGCAGACGGCGGCGCGCTCCGTGCTGTCCACGGGCGAGCAGACGGACGCGAGCTGGACGCTCAACGACCAGCACACCATCCGCGCCGGCTTCACGGTGACGGGCGAGCGCAACGTGTCCTCGACGGACGCGCTCGTCGTCCCGGCGCCCATTGTCCCGGCGCCCGGCGGCGCTGCCCCGGCCAGCGGCGCGCCGTTCAACGTCCACCAGGGCGCCGGCCTGACCGGGACCCTGTTCGGCGTCTATGTGCAGGACGAGTGGCGCGTGCTGCCGCAGCTCACCATCAACGACGGCCTGCGCTTCGACCAGGTGAACGAGTATGCCGACGAGAACCAGGTCAGCCCGCGCATCAACGCCGTCTGGACGCCGCTGAAGGGCGCCACCGTGCACGCCGGCTATTCCCGCTACTTCACCCCGCCGCCGTTCGAGCTCGTGTCGGGCAACACCGTCGCCCAGTTCACCGGCACCTCCGCAGCCTCCAAGGTCACGCAGGACGACCTCGTGAAGGCCGAGCGGGACAACTACTTCGACGCCGGGGCGGAGCAGATCGTCCTGCCCGGCCTGCGCGTCGGCGTGGATGCCTACTACAAGGCGGCGCGCAACCTGATCGACGAGGGCCAGTTCGGCGCACCGATCATCCTGGCCGCCTACAACTACCGCAAGGGCCAGGCGGACGGGGTGGAGCTGAGCACCTCCTACGACCGCGGCCCGCTGTCGCTGTATGCCAACTACGCCTACTCCCGCGCCATCGGGAAGGACATCGTCTCCTCGCAGTTCAACTTCAGCGCGGCCGACCTGCAATACATCGCCGGGCGTTGGACCCACCTCGACCACGACCAGCGCCACACCGCCTCTGCCGGCGCGGCCTACACCGCATTCGAGGGCACCGGCCACCCAGCACGGCTATCGGCGGATTTCCTGTTCGGCAGCGGGCTGCGCGCCAGCAACGCCATCCCGAACGGCCGCGCCTTGCCGGCCTACTACACGTTCAACCTGGCGGCCGTGCAGACGGTCAGGATTGGGCATGCCGAATCGGCCCAGTTGCGCTTGGACGTGCTGAACTTGCTGGACCAGAGCTACGAGATCCGCGACGGGACTGGCGTGGGCGTCGGCGCGCCGCAGTTCGGGCTGCGCCGCACCATCCTCGCCGGCCTCGCGCAACGCTTCTAGCTGTTTGGTCCCGGGGCGAGGTGACGGGGATCAAGCTTGAGGATTCCTGGCGTGCTGGTTCAGGCATGACAGACGGCTTCGAAGAGCGCCCTCCATCGAAGCGCCTCGAGGCGCTCGGCGAAATTGCAAGCCGACACGAAAGCAAGGACGTGAGCTTTGAGGCTTTCGGGGCTGGGATAGTGGAACGCCTTGATGGCGGCCTGCTTGAGGGTGCGGCTTGGCCGTTGGCCCGGGCTCTCGGGCAAGCAGGGGATGCCGTGGCGTGCCAGGCATCGGCGCAAGCTGGATCGGGTGAGGTTGAGAGTGCCGTCGTGCAGGCAGCCGAGCGCGTCGTCGAACGGCAGCAGCGTTCTGCGGCGTAACTCAACCGCCATCGCCTCCTCAGCCGGCGTCAGCACGCTGCTGCGTAGGCTTGTCGAGTTCATGGGACGCCATGGGTCGTGGTTCGCGCCCGCCACTTGGCGACGGCGGTGCGGCTCAGGCCGTAGCGCTGGGCCAGGGCGTTTCCTCCACTTCTCGCGTCAGGGTCGCATCAAGACTCCCGGGACCAAGCAGCTGAGGCATTCCGACTGGTTTGGATAAGGCCTCAAAGCGAAAGCCTGTTCGATCGTGCCCGTCCTGCGATTGGCGGGACTGCGTCACGTGGCGAGCAGACGCTCGCTCAACGTCCACAGCCGCTCCGCGGCTTCCGGATCGATCGAGTGAGAAGCGACCTCCGCCGGGATGCAGTCGGCGGTAAGCTGCCTCGGCTCGTCGTCCAGCGATGAGACGTCGTTGTCCTTGAGGTAGACGCCACCGATGCCGGCCAGAAGCGGGTTGGTCGCCGCGAACACGACCGTGCTGGCGCCCTGTCTCGGCGTTTTCTTGCCTACCGTGGGATCGATGATCGGCTGGCCGGCCTCGTCGATCAGCCCCATCCGCCTGAGTGCCTCTTCTCCTGCCGAACTGTTCAGTTTCGTGCCGACGACCACGCCTGGATGTACGGCGTAGCCCCGGATGTTGTCCGCCGCCCAGCGCCGGTCCAGCTCGACCGCGAACAGCACGTTGGCCAATTTCGACTGAGCATAGGCGGCGCGCGAGTCATAGCCGTTGGCGAAGTTGGGGTCATCCCAACGTATCCTGCCGAAACGTTGGGCGCCGGACGAAATGTTGACGACCCGTGCGCCTTGCGCGGCGCGCAGCGCAGGGAGGAGCGCCATCGTCAGCTGGAAATGGCCGAGATGGTTAGTCGCGAACTGCGTCTCGTAGCCGCGCGCATCCCGCTCCGGGCCGCCGGAAGCACCGGCGCCGTTGACTAGCATGTGGAGCGGGCGGGCACCGTCGAGCCAGCCGGTCGCGAAAGCCTCGACCGACCTGGGATTGACGAGATCGAGCAGGCCGACTTCGACGCGCTCGATGCCGGCGAGCGCGTCTGCAGCGCGGTCAGGGTCGCGCGCACCGACCATGACGGACGCGCCGGCCCTGGCGAGCGCGCGGGTGACTTCCAGGCCGATGCCGGCATGCCCGCCAGTTATGATTGCGTTCCGGCCCGTCAGGTCGATGCCGGCGAGCACCTCGTCCGCGGTCGAGGCGGGCGGGAAGGGAGTCCCGATCGGGTGTTGCTTATGGGTCATGAGCGGCGTTTCCCTGGCTGTTGCATCAATGTCGGGCAGGCAATGGGTTGGGCGGCTGGAGCTGGGTCATCGCGATCTGGCGGCCGCCACGGCATCGGCACCGGTGGGGAGCGGCATCGGGCATGACGGATCGGTCGCTGCCCGCCACACTGCCTCCGCCACGTCGCGGGAGTGCGTGACCGGGCCGCCCTCCTGCCACCCCGCGAAGACCCGCTGCATCAGGTCGCCATATGCGTTGGGGAAACCGCCCCGCATGCGGGACCGGGCGTTGTCACCGAAGCTCGTGTCCGGCGCCCGTTCCGGCAGCACTAGCCGCACGCGTATGCCGAACGGCTCCAGCTCCAGCGCGAGCGACTCCGTAAAGGCGTTCACTGCCGCTTTGCTGCCCGTATAGACAGACAGCAGCGGCAGCGACTGCAGAGTCACGCTCGACGATACATTGACGATCACCCCCGCGCGACGCTCGCGCATCTGCGGCAGCACCGCCTGGGTCATCGCGATCGTGCCCAGCGTGTTCGTCTCGAACAGCTCGCGCTCTGCCGCCATCGGCGTGCCCTCGAGCGCGTTGAGCCACCCGATCCCGGCATTGTTGACGAGGACGTCGACAGGTCCCGCTGCCGCCACGGCCTGCTCGATGCTGGCTGGGTCCGTCACGTCGAGCGCGAGCAGGCGGAGGCGCTCGGAGGGCGGCAGCACGTCTTGGCGGGGCTGACGCATGGTGGCGACGACTGCCCAGCCGCGGTCGAGGAAGTACCTGGCTGTCACCAGACCGAAGCCGGACGAACAGCCGGTGATGAGGACGGTTTGCATGCTGGCCTCTCGCGTTTTCAACTGGCCGCATAGCTGATAGGTCACCCCCGGACTTCCTATGTCTAAAAGTCCGGTTCCGATTGGTGCAAGTCCGAATGATCGATCCCCTGGCCGAGGTCGTAACGCTGCTGCAGCCTGTCGCCACGCTGTCCAAGGCCGTCGGCGGCTCGGGCCGATGGCGGCTGCGCCGCAGCGACGCCTCGCAGCCTTTCTACTGCGTCGTCCTCTACGGGGCATGCTGCCTCGCAGCTGCCGGGCACGAGCCGATCACGCTAGCCCAGGACGACTTCGTGCTGATTCCTGCGGCACACGACTACACTGTGTCGAGCGTCGAGCCGTTGCCGCCGGGCCATTACACTGAGCCGTTGATGCTCGCCGGCGGCGAGGTCAGGCTTGGCGCGCCGGAAGGGTCGCCCGACGTGCTGATGCTGGTGGGGCACTGCGCCTTCAGGGCGCCAGATGCGGCCTTGCTGATCTCCCTGCTGCCGCAACTTGTCCATGTCCGGGCTGAAGCTCGGCTTGCTACGCTGGTTACGCTGCTGGGCGACGAGACGCGCGGGTCACGGCCGGCGCGCGACCTCGTCCTGGCCCGATTGCTGGAGGTCTTGCTCATCGAGGCGCTGCGCTCGACCGAGCGGACCTCGGCGTCGCCAGGCCTGCTTCGCGGGCTGGCCGATCCTCGGCTCGCGGCCGCAATCCGCCGCATGCACGAGCGTCCCGGCCATAACTGGACTATCGCTGACCTGGCGAAGGCGGCGGCGCTGTCGCGCTCCACTTTTTTTCAGCGGTTCCGCCATGCGGTGGGCGCCGCGCCGATGGATTACCTGCTGACCTGGCGGATGGCGCTGGCGCAGAACCTGCTGCGTCGAAGGCAGGGCGGCATTACCGCAGTGGCGAAACGCGTGGGCTACAGCTCCGCGAGCACGTTCAGCGTCGCCTTCGCGCGCCATGTCGGGATACCGCCAGGCCAGTATGCTGAAAGGCACTTGCGTGAGTGAGGCACCTTCTCCCGACCACAGCCATCCGGCAACGACGGGACCATCGCGCATGACAAATGGGCCAAGGCTGCTCACCGCTAAGCGATCGAGCGAAACTCAGGGTCACAGTCAACGCCGGAGCGACACCTTGCCGCTTGCGAAAGTTGCATCCCAATGCCCGCCCGCCACCAAACCTGATCGCTCGCGCTATCGGGGCTTCCCGTCTTTCGGTTGCTTGTCGATGGAGCCTACCGTCCCAGCCCCTGGACAATCTCCTCCGTCATCTTCTTAGCATCTGCGAACAGCATCATCGTGTTGGGCCGGAAGAACAGCTCGTTCTCCACCCCCGCATAGCCCGACGCCATGGAGCGCTTGATGAACAGCACCGTCGCCGCCTTCTCCACCTCCAGGATCGGCATGCCGTAGATCGCCGATGTCTTGTCCGTCTTGGCGGCCGGGTTGGTCACGTCGTTGGCGCCGATCACGTATACCACGTCCGCGGTGGCGAACTCGCTGTTGATCTCCTCCAGCTCGAACACGTCGTCATACGGCACGTTGGCCTCGGCCAGCAGCACGTTCATGTGGCCCGGCATGCGGCCCGCCACCGGATGGATGGCGTATTTCACCGTGACGCCTTCCTCCTTCAGCAGGTCCGCCATCTCGCGCAGCGCATGCTGCGCCTGCGCCACCGCCATGCCGTAGCCGGGCACGATGATGACCTTGGAGGCATTCTTCATGATGAACGCCGCATCGTCCGCGTTGCCGGCCTTCACCGAACGCTGCTCGCCACCGGCCGCAGCACCCGCCACGGCAGCGGCCGACCCGGTGCCGAAGCCGCCCAGCAGCACGTTGAAGATCGAGCGGTTCATGCCCTTGCACATGATGTAGGACAGGATCGCGCCCGACGCGCCCACCAGCGCCCCGGTGATGATCAGTGCGAGGTTCTGGATGGTGAAGCCGATGCCGCACGCTGCCCAGCCGGAGTAGCTGTTCAGCATCGAGACCACGACCGGCATGTCCGCCCCGCCGATCGGGATGATGAGCAGGAAGCCGAGCGCCAACGCCACCAGCGCCACCAGCCAGAACACGGCCTGGCTCGCGGTCAGGCAGAACACCACGATCAGCAGCAGCAGCAGCACGCCCAGCCCGGCGTTCAACGGGTGCTGGTACTTGAAGGTGATCGGCGTGCCCTTCATCAGCGCCTGCAGCTTGGCGAACGCGATCAGCGACCCGGTGAACGTCACCGCGCCGATCGCCAGGCCGATCGACATCTCCACCAGGCTCTGCCCGTGGATGTGGCCCGGCACGCCGATGCCGAACGCCGCCGGGGCGTTGAGCGCGGCGGCGGCCACGAACACCGCGGCCAGGCCCACCAGCGAGTGGAACGCCGCCACCAGTTGGGGCAGCGCCGTCATCTGGATGCGGCGTGACACGGTGACGCCGATCGCGCCGCCGATGGCGATGCCGGCAATGATCAGCACGTAGCCGCTGCCGGACATGCCGCTGCGCAGCAGGGTCGCCACGATGGCGATGGCCATGCCGGCGATGCCGAAATTGTTGCCCTGGCGCGCGCTGACCGGGCTGGACAGCCCGCGCAGGGCGAGCACGAACAGGACGGCGGCGACGAGGTAGGCGAGCGCGGTCAGGCTGGGCGACATTCCGGGCGGCCTACTTCTGGATCGCGATTTTGGCGGTGGGCGTCCGTGGCCGGAACATCGCCAGCATCCGCTGCGTGACGGTGAAGCCGCCAAAGATGTTGACGCTGGCCAGCAGCACCGCGAGGAAGCCGAACACCTGCGCCACGATGCTGTCGCCAAGGCCGGTGGCCAGCATGGCGCCGACCACGATGACGGAGGAGATCGCGTTGGTGACGCCCATCAGCGGCGAGTGCAGCGCCGGCGTCACGTTCCACACCACGTAGTAACCGACGAAGCAGGCCATCAGGAACACGGCAAGCAGGAACACGAACGGCTCCACCGCCGCGCCGATCGGGGCGATGGCCGTGGTCACGGGTTCCGTCATGCTGCGCAGCTGGACGGCGAGCACGGCAGCCTGGTGGGATACGCTGGTCGCCTGGTCGGCCAAGTCATTCGGGTTCATGCGGCGGCTCCGACGGCGGGTTTGTAGCGTTCGTGCACCACCGCGCCGTGCCGGGTCAGCATGGCGCCCTGCACGATGGCGTCGTCGTCCGGCAGCTTGGGCACCTTGGCGTCCTTGTCCCAGAACGTGGTCAGAAAGGTGAGCAGGTTGCGGGCATACAGGTTGCTGGCGGCCACCGGGATGCGCCCGGGCCAGTTGCGCCAGCCCAGCACCTTCACGCCGTTCTCGGTGCGGGTGATCTCGCCGGGCTTGGTGGCGCCGCAATTGCCGCCGGCGTCCGCCGCGATGTCCACCACCACGCTGCCCGCCTTCATGCCGGCCACCATCTCGGCGGTGATGATGACGGGCGCTTTGCCGCCGGCCACCAGCGCCGTGCAGATCACCAGGTCGTTCTTGGCCACGGTGACTTTCAGCAATTCGGCCTGCTTGGCGCGGAACGCGTCGCTCATAGTGCGGGCGTAGGCGCCGGTCTGCCCGGCCGACTCCTCGTCCTCCACGCCGACGAAGGTTGCGCCCAGCGAGCGGATCTCCTCCTTGGCCGCCGGGCGCACGTCGGTGGCGCTGACGATGGCGCCGAGCCGGCGGGCGGTGGCGATGGCCTGCAGCCCGGCGACGCCCGCGCC
>CAXTTH010000037.1:0-11276 GCA_964247035.1 uncultured Acetobacteraceae bacterium | reverse complement strand
CAGCACGGCCAGGCGCTGCTCGTGGCCGGGATGTTTCCAGGCATGCATCAGCACGATGGCGCAAGCGCCGATGCCGTCCGCCACCGCCTGCGCAAGGCCAGCGCGGGCGGCGGCTTCGTCCAGCGGCTCGATCTCGGCGCCGTCCACGCCGACCCGGCCACCGACCTCCAGCACTCGCTCATGCAGCGGCGCGGGCAGGCGCACGTGAAGGTCAAACAGGCGGGGCCGGGCCTGGTTGCCGATGCGCAGCGCATCGCCGAAGCCATGGTTGACCACCAGCAGCGTCCGCTCACCCCGGCGCTCCAGCAGCGCGTTGGTGGCGACGGTGGTGCCCATCTTCACGGCGTCGATGGCGCCAGGCGGGACGGGCGCGTTCGGTGGCAACCCCAGGGCGGCGCGAATGCCAGCAACGGCGGCGTCGGCGTAGCGGCCCGGGTTTTCGCTCAGCAGCTTGGTGGCGGTCAGCTGGCCCGCTGGGTCGCGGGCAACGATGTCGGTGAAGGTGCCGCCGCGGTCGATCCAGAACTGCCAGCCTGCCATGGACGCCAATCTCCTGAGCAAGCCTGACCCATTTCAGGGCGCGCTTCGACGAAATACGTGGCGAGCCATAATGACGTCCCGCAGCAAGGCGCGCCCGGCAGGAAAGCATAGCAGGGACGCCGCACCGGCGGCATAGGTCACGGCCAGGCTCGCCAGCAGTTCCGACGCTGCGCCCGGCATCGGCGCCCATGCTGTGAGCCATTGTGCCGCCGCCGTGCCGGCCGCTGTGCACAGCAGGATCGGGTAGGTCCCGAGCGCAACGTCCCGCAAGCTGACGGCTCCCTCCCGCGTCGCCCCCCAGGCCATGCACCCCTGCACCAAAGGCGATGCCAGGGCATAGGCCACGGCGACGCCCACGACGCCCCAGGGCAGCCCGGCCGCCAGGGCGCCAAGGCTCAGGACGGTCCGCAGGCAAGCCCATCGGAGCTGCGCCTGCACCCGCGCCTGGCTGACGAACAGCCAGGACGCGCTGATGCCGTAAGGCACCAGGATCGCCGAGAGGCACAGCCAGGCGACCACGGGCGCCGCACCGGCCCATTGCGGGCCGAGCAAGGCGGGAACCAGCGTGCCGGCCCTGGCGGCAGCGCACGCGAAACCCGGCGCGGTGGCGATCAGCAGGCCGCGCAGCATCGCAAGGTAGGCGCGGCGATACTCCGCCGGCTTGCCTTGCAGCCGAGACAGCAGCCCGGTCGCGACGCGCGCCAGCGGCATGCTCAGTTGCCACAGCGGCGTCACGATCAGCTTCATGGAACGGTCATAGAAACCGAGGCTGACGCTGCCCGACGCCATCCCGATCAGGACGCTGTCCAGGTTGCCGCCAGCGTAGGTCACTAGATTATAGCCGGTCATGTGCGCCCCGAACGCCAGCATGGATCGTATGCCGCCCACCCAGGCAGGCCGGGACGGACGCCATCCCGACCAAACGGACGCCATGAGGGCGATTACCCCGAGGTTGCCGACCTGCATGGCCACGAGCGACCAGTACCCGAACCCGGCAAGGGCGCAGCCAACCCCAGCCGCCGCCGCGGCCAGCAGGCAGGCGACGTCGATGGCAGCCATCTCGGCGAACTGCATCTGCCGCGCCATGAGGGCCATCTGCTGCGACCCGATGCCGTTCAGCATGAGCAGGGCGGCAAAGGCGTCCAGCACGGCCACGAGGCGCGGCTCGCCATAAAGCGAAGCGATGCCCGGAGCTGCCGCCAGCATCAGCGCCGCCAACCCGGCGTTGACGACGATGCTGAGCCAGAACAGCAGCGACAGGTCGGCCCGGGTCAGCACGGGGCGCTGTATGACGGCCTGGGCCAGGCCAAGCTCACCCAAGGTCTGGGCAAGCGCCAGGACCGGGGCAGCCATGGCCACGAGGCCGAAATCCGCTGGCACGAGCAGGCGTGCAAGCACGATCTGCGAGCAGAATTGCAGCACGAACCGCGCCGCCTGCGCCGCAAGCGAGAATGCCACGCCCCGAATGCTGCGGCGTTGCAGGTCTTGCTCGGACGCATCGCTTCCAAGGAATGCTTCGTTCATGCCGCCAAATTATGGCAGGCGCGTTCAAGCATCATGAATGTTTAATAATTTTAGGCTCATTTGCGCGAGACGCCGGCCGTAGTTGGAGCAGGCGTGGCCGGCGCGGAAAGCTGCTATGCAGCGCGGATTGAGGACCTTGATGATTTTCAAGTTTGCAGATGGCGACACGCGCGTCGAAGCGCTTATCGGGCAACGCCGCATCCAGGCAGCTCGCTTTGAGATCGACGCCCTGCGGGAGCACAGCGGCTCGCTCGATGACGGGATGACCTCGCTGCACCGGTTCCTGTCCTGGGCCGCGCTGTGGGACGAGTTGCCGGTCGCCTTGCTCATGCGCCGCTCGAACAAGCTGTATGGCGCCGCGCTGTTGTCGTTGCGCCGGAAGTACGGCGTTCCGGTCGGACTGGCCAGGGCGGGGAACCTAGGCGGCCAAGGCGGCGTGATCGCCGCGGTGGCCGACCGGGCGGCCGTGATGGAGGCAGCCTCCCGCGTGCTCCTGAGAAAACCTTTCGCCCATACCGTGATGCTTTCCACCCTGTGGGCCAGCCAGACCGTTCCAGGCCCTGCCCTGCCCGTGCCGGGCGTCCGGGGACAGTGGCACTTCCGCGAGGTGCGCCTTCGCCTGGACCTGAGCGGCGGGTTGGAAGCCACCATGGAACGGCTGGGTTACAAGATGCGCCGCAACCTGCGCTACTACCGGCGCAAGGCGGAGGGCGAGCTTGGCTGCCGCTTCCTGCCGGCGCTCACCTCCGAGCAGCGGCGGCAGGCTGTCGATGCGTTGCGCGGCGAGGGCACGTATCCTGTGGGGCCCGAGCGGGCACGGCAGTTGGAAGCTGCCTTGCTGACCACGCCGGGTCATTTCGCCATGGGCTTGCAAGACTCCCACGGCGCCTGGCTAAGCTATGTCGCCGGATGGCGCGGCGCTGGCGGAACGTACATCGATTGGCAGCTCAACCGCGACCAATTCGAGAGCGCCTCGATCTCGACGGTGATGCGGAGCTACCTGCTGGAGCACGAGATCGCGCACCAAAGCCCCACGATCGTCTTCGTCGGCGGAACGTCTCCGTTCTGGAGCCGGGTGTGCCAGCCGGAAATCTGCGGGGACTTGCTGGCGACGCGCCGGGGACTGGCTGGCCGCCTCGCCAGGAAGATAGCTTGCCGCATCAGCCCGACGGGGCAGCTTGCCAAGCTCTACGCCCAGGTTCCAGCCGCCGCTTAGTTGCGCAAGTTGAAAAGGCGCTTGCTCAGCCCGTCAACCATGCGCTGCAGCCGCCTGGCTTGCTTCATGGCGAATGGCTGGCCTACGCGTCGCTGGTCGAGCGAGCGGTCCCCGGCGTGGGAGCCGAACTCATCGCCCTGATGCACTGGAAATGGCCGCACGACATAGGGAATGATCCCGTTCTCCCAGAATCGGTCCATCATCTGGTCGATCGGCATGAAGATGCGCTCGGCATACTTGAGCATGCGAGCCGCCCCCTCCTGCCGGATCAGGTAGGCGCCCACCCCCAGCACGTGCGTCTGAAGCCGGAACAGCCCAGCGCCGTCCGAGAGCCCCAGCACCTGACGGCCGCGGAACTTGGGCGATGGCGGGTCGATCACCCGGCCGCGCTTGCAGTCCAACCGGATCACGTCCCAATCCCTGAACGGGCTGGCGAGCAGCTCGCTGATCACGCCAGGCAGGCGCGCGTCGATGGTCACGTCATCCTCGAGGATCAGCGCGGTCTCGATCCTGTCCCGCACCATGCGCGCGTAGATGCGGTTGTGGCTATGGCAGCAGGCGATCTCACCGTCGCGCATCTCCACGCCATAGACGCGCCGCGCCCGCGCCGGGTCATAGGCCGCGCGTTCGCCCGGCGTGAGGGCCTGGCCATCGACGGCGTTGACGAACTCGGCAGCCATGCCGAGCCTGTCGAGCAACGCCGTCATGTGTTGCCGCCGCTCCGCCTGCCGCTGCAGGTTGATGACGAAGACCGGCAGCGCAGGCGTCACTGCCCCCGGCGCCCTGAGGCTGCATGGATTTCCCCGATCATGTCGCGGATGCCTCGGGTAATGCGCCATCCAGGATACCGCTGCTGGAAACGGCTCGTGTCGCTGATCCACCAGATATGGTCGCCGGCGCGGTTCTCGTCACGATAGCTGCGCTGCATCGGCCGGCCGGTCAGGGCCTCCGCCTCGGCGATCGCCTCCAGCATGCTGCAGTTCGCCTCGCGCCCACCGCCCATGTTGAACACGTCGCCGACGCCGGGCTGCTCGAAGAAGTGCCAGAAGGCGTTGACCAGGTCCCAGGAATGGATGTTGTCGCGCACCTGCTTTCCCTTGTAGCCGATCACGGTGTAGGGCTCGCCGCTGACCGCGCACTTCACCAGGTAAGACAGGAATCCGTGCAGCATGGCGCCGGCCTGGCCAGCCCCGGTGATGCAGCCGCAACGGAAGCAGGCGGTGCGCAGGCCGAAGTAGCGCCCGTATTCCTGGACCATCAGGTCGGCCGCGCATTTCGACACTCCGAACAGGCTGTGCATGGCGGCGTCGATGCTCATTCCCTCATCCACGCCAGTGAAATGCGGGTGGGAGGTGGGAAGCTCCCACCGTGTCTCGGCCTCCACGAAGGGCAAGCGGTTGGGCGTGTCGCCGTAGACCTTGTTGGTGCTGCAGAACACGAAGGCAGAATTCGGGCAGTGGCGGCGGGTGGCCTCCAGCAGGTTCAGCGTCCCGGCGGCGTTGATGGAGAAATCCATGGCTGGATCGCTGGCTGCCCAGTCGTGCGACGGTTGGGCCGCAGCGTGGATGACGAGCGCGATGCTGGCGGTGTGCCGGGCGAACACTTGCTCGATGGCGGCCCCGTCCCGGATATCGGCTTCCACGTGGATGTAGCCGGGGGCGTCGCGCTCCAGGGCCACCCAGGCTTGCCGCGTGCTGGCGGCGCTGCCGAACAGCCGGGCGCGCGTGTCGTTGTCGATGCCTACCACGTCCAAGCCTTTGGCGGCCAGGAAACGCACGGCCTCGGAGCCGACCAGCCCGCCTGCGCCGGTGACGATGGCGACGCTCATGCGATGGGCTTGGAGCATGCGGAGGGGGTCACGCAGGGTCATCCTTGAGGCGGGGCGGCTTGGGATACCTCCGCCCAGCCCGCGGCGTCCAGGCCGAGCTTGCTATTTCAGCCCCGCCGACTGAGGTGGTGGCATGAGCTGCCCCCCTCGCAACGCGGCCTCCGGATGGCCAGTCAATGCAGCAATCGCTTGCATGACACAGGCCACCGTGAGGTCCTGCAAGCTCGTCGCCTGCAGCACCGTGGCCCATTCCCCATTCGGCCCGCGCGGCGCGGCCTGCTCGCGGATGCTGGCGGCCGAGAACAGCGCGACCGTGGGCGCGCCGACCGAGCAGGCGACGTGCACCGGCCCAGTGTCGTTGCCCAGCACGAACGCAGCGCCGGCCGCCAGGGCCGCGATGTCCCCAAACGAGGTTCGGCCCGTGAGGTCCACGGCAGCCGGGCACGCGTCCAAGATGGTGCGGGCCGCTTCCGCCTCCGCCGTGCCGCCGATGATGACCGGCGTGACCGCGGCCGCGGCCAGGCCTTGCGCGACCTCGCCGTAATGCACGGCCGGCCATCGCTTGATGTCGCCAACCCCAGCGCCGCCGGGCATGAGCAAGGCGTAGGGCGGCGTCATGCCGTGCCGATGGCCGCTGCGAACCAGCCAGTCCCGCTCGGGCGATGGCCCGCTGCTCACTCCGGCATGCGCCAGTTGCTCGCGCTGCCGCTCCACCGTGTGCATGGCGTCCCGCGCCGGGTTGCGATGCGGATGCGAGCAGCCGACGGCGATGCCCGACCAGGGCGGCCGCCCTGCCAGGCGATGGTAGCGGCCCGACCGGCGGGAGGTTTGCAGGTCATAGACGAAGTCGAAGCCGCGGATCGCCGCCGCTGTCCGCCCGGCTGCTGGCAGGTTCCACCAAGGCGCCCTGGCGTCGAGCAGCACGGTGTCGAACCAAGGGGCGGCCTTTGCCATGGCCTCGTAAGCCTGGGTCGTCAGCAGGGTGACGGCGCTGCCAGGATGGTGTGCCCGGATGGCGGCGAAAGCGTGGAAGGCGTGGATGAAGTCGCCGAGCGCGCCGAGCTTGATGACGAGGATACGCTCCATGCCGTTCCCGTAGCAGGATTCGGCCCGGCATTGCAGGCGGCCCATGCCGCATAAGCCGCCTGTCACGATCGTGCTGCCTCACCGCGAAGGGTTCGGCCCCACCTCTGCCGGCGCGGTGGCGATGGTGGTGCGACGGCTGGCCGGCGCCGCCTCCCGCTACCAGGCCCTGGTCGTCGGGCCGCCGTTCGAGGGGCCTGGATTTCCAGGCATCCCGTTCCTGCCGGCCCAGCCGCCATGGTGGCTGCCGCTCAGCCACACCCAGCGCTACGCGGCCAAGCTGGCCTTCGTGCTCGCAGGGCTGCCGCCCGGCCTCATCGAGGTGCACAACAAGCCGGACGTGGCGCTGTGGCTTGCCCGGCGCTTTCCCCGCCGCGCGGTCAGCCTGTTCCTGCACAACGACCCGCGCGCCATGCGTGGCGCACGCACGCCCGCCGCCCGGCGCCGCCTGCTGGCCCGCCTGGCGCAAATCCTCACGGTGTCAGACCATTTGCGCGGCTGCTTGCTGGACGGCGTGGATGCGCTGCCGGGTCCTGCGCCTGCCGTGCTGCACAATACGCTGGATGCAGGCGAAGCGCCGCAGGGCCTGCCGCCGCCGCAGCGGGACCCCGTCATCCTGTTCGCCGGGCGTTTCGTCGCCAACAAGGGGGCAGACACGTTCATCCAGGCCTGCGCGGCAGCCTTGCCGCTTCTGCCGGGCTGGCGAGCGGAGCTGATCGGCGCCGACGGCTTCTCGACCGACTCGCCGATCACCGACTTCATCCGGCAGTGGCGTCCGGCGGCGGCGGCGGCGGGCATCGTGCTGCACGGCCACAAGCCGCATGCCGAAGTCCTGCAAGCGATGGCGCGGGCTGCCATCGTGGTCGTACCCAGCCGTTGGCAGGAACCCTTCGGACTGACCGCGCTGGAGGCCATGGCGTGCGGCGCGGCGCTTGCCTGCTCCGGCCGGGGCGGCCTGGCCGAGATCGGCGGCGAAGCCTGCCTGCCGTTCGAACCAGGCGACCCGGCATCCGCCGCGGCGGCGTTGGTGCGCCTGGCAAGCGACGCCGAGCTGCGCGCCGCCCTCTCCGATGCCGGGTTGAGGCGGGCGCGGGAGCGTTTCTCCACGGACAGCGCCATCCGCAAGCTCGATGGCCTGCGCGACCGCACCGCGAGGGAGCGCCTGTAGCGCCGCCGCAGGCTTATGGTAGGCTCCCGCCATGGGATACTGGGGCAAGGTGATCGGCGGCGCTGCCGGGCTGGTGATGGGCGGGCCGTTCGGCGCGGTGATGGGCGCCGCGCTGGGCCACGCTGCCGACCAGGGATTGCCCAAGTTCAGGCTGCCCGGCGGCATGGGCCTGAACCCGGCGCGCATCGCCGCCATGCTGGGCGGGCGGGACCAGCTGTTCGCCATCGGCGTGGTGGTGCTGTCCGCCAAGCTCGCCAAGTGCGACGGCGCCGTGGGGCGCGAGGAGATCGACGCCTTCAAGCGCCAGTTCCGCATCCCGCCAGAGGCTGTCCGGGACGTGGGCCGCATGTTCGATGCGGCGCGGGACAGCGACGAGGGCTTTGAAGCCTACGCCGCCCAGCTCGGAGACGCCTTCAGCGACGCGCCCGGCGTCTTGGAGGACGTGCTCGCCGCGCTGTTCGCCATCGCGCGGGCGGACAAGCCGATCAACGGCCGCGAGACAGACTTCCTGCGGCGCGTGCACCGTGGGTTCCGGCTTGGCGCGCTCAGCTGGGACCGCGCCCGCGGTGCGGCCCCCCGCTTCCGGCCGGAGCCGACGGACGACGCCTATGCCGTGCTGGGCGTCGCGCGCACCGCCAGCAACGACGAGGTGCGCGCCGCGTGGAAGGCCCTGGTGCGGGCCAACCATCCGGATAGCCTGGCCTCCCGCGGCGTGCCGGCGGAGTTCATCGCCAGCGCCACGGACAAGGTCGCTGGCATCAACGCCGCCTGGGACCAGGTGAAGCGCGAACGCGGCCTGTGAGGCAGGCGCCCAGCCCCAACCACGACGCTCGGCCGCAGGGCGTGCCAGTGGACATGCTGCTGATGCACTACACGGGCATGCCTACAGCCGCAGAGGCCATCGCCCGGTTGCGGGACCCGGCCTCGCGCGTCTCCTCTCATTACGTGGTGGAGGAGGATGGGCTTGTGTGGCAGCTCGTCGCGGAGGAGCGCCGGGCCTGGCACGCCGGGGTGTCCCATTGGCGTGGCCATTCGGGATTGAACGATCGGACGGTGGGCATCGAGATCGTCAACCCGGGCCACCAGTGGGGTTATCGGCCGTTTCCAGCATTGCAGATGGCCGCAGTGTGCGATCTCTGCCTTGGCGTGCTGGAGCGCCACCCGATACCGGCCCGCAACGTGGTGGCGCACAGCGACGTCGCGCCGGATCGCAAGGATGACCCGGGAGAGCTGTTCGATTGGCAGGGGCTTGCTGCCAACGGGGTGGGCCTGTGGCCGATGCAAGACGCCGAGCCGACAGCGAACGTCATGGCGGCGCTGAATGCCATCGGATACCGTGCCGACCTGCCCAAGGACATGCTGCTGCGGGCTTTCCAACGCCACTGGCGGCCGGAGCGGGTGGACGGGCTGGCGGATCGCGAAACCCGAGCCAGGTTGTCCGCCGTGTCAATGTGCATGGCCGAGTCGGATGGTTTGCCGTAAGCCCGGCCAGCCTGCGTCACCCTGCAAGTCGGCGCTTCAACTATGCCGCGCACGAGGCCGGTGATCCACGCCACGCGCGGCACAGAAGTCGATGATTATGTTCGCACAAGAGATACACCCGATCGGTGCTAGCGTTATTTGCAGGCTGGCGTAATCAGGTCAAGATATCAGCTTACTGGCTAATTCTCGCTTAGCAAGGTCGTTGCATACTGATTGCCTGCTAGTCGCTGAGCTAGAAATTCTTGCTGGAATCATAGTTTTCCTATACGCATGTATGCTATTTTATCATTGAGCTTCATCGGACTCAGAACATTATTTAAGCCGAACAAGCTGGCTGAGTGTGTTTGGACTCGATTCTCACATCGCTGCGCCAGGATGCCAGCCTGGTCCAGGGCAATCTTTTCGACAGCAGCAGCCTATCTGCTTGACGGCCGCGGCGCTGAGCGCGCACACACGGAAACGTCAGGTGGCTGGACGGCCGCTGTCCTTCGCGTGCGAGGGATGGAGGAAAGTCCGGGCTCCACGGGAATGCGGTGCCGGTTAACGACCGGCGAGGGCGACCTTAGGGAAAGTGCCACAGAAAACAAACCACCCGCTTGATTCTGCGGGAAAGGGTGAAACGGGGCGGTAAGAGCGCACCGCGCTTTTGGCAACAAGGGCGGCAGGGCAAACCCCACCGGGAGCAAGACCGAATAGGGATGGCCGGCGGCATTCCTGCCTGGCAGGGATGGACGCAGGGGCTTTCTCGCCCCGTCGTTCGGGTTGGTCGCGCGAGGCGTGCGGCGACGCACGCCGCAGAGGAATGGCCGTCCAACGCTTGGACTCGGCGTGCAAACGTCGGGGCCGAAGCGCGGACAGAACCCGGCTTACAGGCCACCTGACACCTCGACCCAGCCTTGAACGATTTTTTCGCGCCTAAATACTAATGGCCAATCAAAGCCAAAACTTGTGTCTTTTTAGTAACAAGCTTGTGAAAGCCAAAAGATCGCATCCCGGTCGCAAAAACAAACCCAAGATACCTTTGACGCCCATTTCGACCCATGATATCCCATGCCTTCCCATGAACAGGAGCCGTCCGAGCGGGCTCGGTCGCTCCGATTGCAGGGCGAGGAGGTGTTTGGGCCGCGATGAGTCACTTCCTCGGAACGCACCAAAACCGGCTGGATGCGAAAGGGCGCGTTTCCGTCCCTGCCTCGTTCCGCGCCGCGCTGCGCGCCGGGGCGGAACTGGAAGCAGCGACCAGCCTGATCCTGCGCACATCCCACAAGCATCCCTGCATCGAAGGCTGGCCGGTTCCGACGTTTCAGGCAATGTCCCGTGGAATCAGCATGTTAAAGCAGTTCAGTGATGAGCACGAGGACCTCTCGACCTCCGTGTATGCCAATGCCTACCAGACCGAGACCGACAAGGAGGGCCGCATTCTGCTCTCGGCGGACCTCGTGGAGCATGCAGGGCTGAGCAGCCAAGTGTCGTTCATGGGCATGGGTGAAACCTTCCAGATATGGGAACCCGCCGCTTGCGCCCGGCGCAAGGTGGAAGCGCGGGAGGCAGCCCGCAGGCGAGACCTCGGCCCACCAGCCGAGTCGGTCCCATGACCGGCCCCATGACCGGCCATGTCTCCGTCATGCTGCCGGAGGTTCTGCGGGCATTGGCGCCCCGCAGCGGCGGCTCCTACCTGGACGCCACGTTCGGCGGCGGCGGCTACGCTGCCGCCATACTCGCAGCCGCCGCCTGCACCCTGTGGGCGATCGACCGGGACCCGGACGCCATCGCTCGGGGCGCCGAGCTGGCCGCGCGCCATCCAGGCCGCCTGCATCTGGTGCACGGCTCGTTCGGGGACATGCTGACCCTGCTGGCAGCCCGCGGCGTCGAGCGCCTGGACGGCGTGGTGATGGACCTCGGCCTGTCCTCCTTCCAAATCGACGACCCAGCGCGCGGCTTCTCCTTCCGCAGCGACGGCCCGCTCGACATGCGGATGGAGCGTGCAGGCCCCACCGCGGCCGACCTTGTGGCGACCCTGGACGAGGCGGACCTGGCCGACACCCTGTACAAGTTGGGGGAGGAGCGGCGGTCCCGCCGGGTCGCGCGCGCCGTCGTGCAGGCCCGGAGCCTGCAACCCATCGCCACAACGGCCCAGTTGGCCGCCATCGTGCGCCGCGCCGTTCCCAAGGATGCGTCCGGCATCGACCCGGCGACCCGCTCGTTCCAGGCCTTGCGCATCCGGGTCAACGACGAGCTGGGGCAGGTGGAACGCGCCCTGGGGCAGGCTGCGGCCTTGCTGGCGCCGGGCGGACGGCTGGTGGTGGTGTCGTTCCATTCCGGTGAGGACCGGCTGGTCAAGCGGTTCATGACGGAGGCGGCCGGCCGGCTGCCCGCGCCGTCCCGGCATGACCCGGGTGGGCTGGACCGCCGTCCAGCCTCTCGCTTCCGCCTGC
>CAXTTH010000036.1:0-11428 GCA_964247035.1 uncultured Acetobacteraceae bacterium | reverse complement strand
GTTGTACGCTCTGCACGAACGAGGCCAGCCGCGCCGTCCCCACCGCCGTGCCGGGGTCCGCGCCGATCGGGTAAGGCTCCGGCGAACCGGGCCGCCTCATCAGCCAGCGCCCGATCCAGGGTCCGGCGTTGTTAGGCTGGACGGACGCGACCTGAAACCACAGAAGGTAGTCCGCGCCGCCGGCGTCAGGGGCTGCCGTGTCGTTCTGCTCGACCGTGGAGACGGTGGAGAACACCCGGCTGCGGGCAACGGCGTCAGCGACCTGGCGCGCGCCAAGCTGCATCGCCGCGGCAACGAAGTTGGTGCCTCCCTCGCTTGGAGGCTTGACGGCCGGCGCCGCGAGCACGCGCAGCCGGTCATGGTCAGGCAGCACGATGCGGGCGCTGCCAGTGACCTGGCTGCTGGCGGGCGGCACGTGATCGACCGCCTCCGCCATGGTGCGCCGCATGGCGTCCAGCACCGCCGCAGGGGCCAGCCGCTGGCCCTTGTAGACGATCGGCTTGACGCCGGTGAAATCGTACTGCCCCGGCGCCGGGTCAGCCCCAGTGGCGCAGCCCGCAAGCACGAGCAGCACCGCCGCGAACCGGGCCGGACTCCATCGCGCCGCCTGTTTCCCGTCCTTGACCGCAGGCGTCATCGTTCCCCCATCCGCAAAGGCCCAAATTCAGCCTCCCAGATACAGCGGCACCAATCATGCTGCCCAGTGGTGAATGCACCCTCAACCGATGGTGCCCGGACGGGATGTGAGCCTAAACTTGAACGGCGCCCGGAGACCCCTGCATGAAGATCGCCGTCCTCCCTGTCACCCCGTTCCAGCAGAACTGCACCATCCTGTGGGACGAGCGCACCCTGCGCGGTGCGGTGATCGACCCGGGCGGCGAGGTGGACCGCATCCTGGCCGAGGTGGAGCGGCTCGGCGTTACCGTGGAGCGCATTGCGCTTACCCATGGCCATTTCGACCATGCCGCCGGGGCCGCCGAGCTGAAGCAGCGCCTGGGCGGGGTGCCGGTGGAGGGGCCTGACGAGCGCGACCGCTTCCTGCTGGACGCGCTGGCCGTGGACGGCTTTGCCCGCGGCCTCACCGACGCCCGCGCCGTCACGCCCGACCGATGGCTGCGCGAGGGCGACACGGTGGAGCTAGCCGGCGTGCCGTTCAACGTGCTGCACTGCCCCGGCCACACGCCGGGGCACGTGGTGTTCGCCAACCCCGGCGGCCGCTTTGCGATAGTGGGAGACACGCTGTTCCGCGGCTCCGTCGGCCGTACTGACCTGCCCTACGGCAGTCCAGAGGACCTCATCGTCGGCATCCGAGCCAAACTGCTGCCACTCGGAGATGACGTGCGATTTCTGTGCGGGCATGGTCCCGGCTCCACCATCGGCATCGAGCGCGCGACCAACCCGTTCTTGCGCAGTTGAGGCTTGGCACAGTTGAGGCTTGGCTCCGGCATCGCATCTACAGGGCAGGGCAACTCGGAGACCGACCCATGAGCACCGTTGCTGGCCTTCCCCCGCGCGCCTTCGAGAAGGCAGACCCATCCTCGGACACGCTGTTCTACCAGCAGCCCCGCATGGTGACGCACATCGACGGCGGCGCCATCGCGGCGGTGACGGAAACCTACCGCCGCACCCTGCCGCCCGGCGGCGTCGTCCTGGACCTGATGAGCAGCTGGGTCAGCCATTTGCCGCCTGAGGTGCAGTATGGGCACGTCACCGGGCATGGCATGAACGCGGCGGAGCTGGCTGCCAACAAGCGGCTGGACGAATGGTTCGTGCAGAACCTGAACGAAGAGCAGATGCTGCCCCTGCCAGACCGACGCTTCGGCGGCGCATGCTTGTGCGTGTCGGTGCAATACTTGCAGGAGCCGGTGGCCGTGTTCACGGAAATAGCCCGCGTGCTGCAACCGGGCGCGCCGCTGGTGGTGAGCTTTTCCAACCGCTGCTTCCCCACCAAGGCAGTGGCAATCTGGCAGGCGCTGAGCGGGCCGGACCAGCAGGGACTGGTTGGCCTCTACATGAACCGCGCGGGATTTGCAGCCGTAGAGGCGGAAGCCAGCCTGCCCGGTGGCGGCGACCCGCTATGGACCGTCATCGGCCGCACACCCGCCGCTTGAGCCGTGGACCGCACTGACCGCAAGCTCCTGGTGCTGCTGCAAAGCGATTGCACCCTGTCGATCGCGCAACTGGCAGAGCAGGTGGGGCTGTCCGCCACTCCCTGCTGGAAGCGCATCCAACGGCTCGAGGCGGAAGGCGTGATCGAACGCCGGGTAGCCTTGGTCGATCCGACGCTTGTGGGGCTGGAACTGACCGTGTTCGTGGCGATCGAGGCGGCAGATCATTCGCTTGCCTGGCTGGAGCGGTTCGCGCTCGCGGTGGCGGCTATGCCGGAGGTGATGGAGGCGCATCGGATGGCAGGTGATGTGGACTACATGCTGCGCGTCGTCACGACGGACCTTCAGGCCTACGACGCATTCTACAAGCGGCTGATCGCGGCCGTGCAGCCAAAGAACGTCAGCAGCCGGATCAGCATGGAGCGGGTGAAGTCCACCACGGCGCTTCCCTTGCCGGAAGCGGGCGCGAAGGTGAAGAAATAAGCTGCGCTGCCAAGCGTCATCGCACGACCGGCCGGCACTGCCGCGCCTGCCGTGTCACTGCAACCCGATCAACCGCGTGAAGCTGTCCCCATGGATATCCTTGACGTGCACGTCGCCGCGGTTCCACCAGCCGCCGCCGAGCGCCTGGAACAGGGCCGCGGTGTCCGCCAGCCGGGTCGCCTCGGCCTGCACCAAGGTCAGGCGGGCCGTCAGCGCCGTCGACTCTGCGTTAAGCACGCCGAGATAGGCGATGGCGCCCAGGCGCAGCTGCTCCTGCGTGATGGCGAGCGCCGCCTGCGCCGTCTTGTCCGTGAACGTCGCCACCCGAACCGCGTCGGCATCGACTTGCAGTGCCCGTAGCGAGTCGGCCACGTTCTGGAACGCGGTAAGAATGGTGCTGCGATACATTGCCGCCGCCTGATCGAACGCGGCCCGCGCACCCCGCTCCCGATGCAGCAGGGTGCCGCCGTCGAACACTGGCTGCGTCAGGCTGCCGGCGAGGGTCCAGAAGCCGTTGCCCGGCCCGAACAGGCCGCTGGCGAGCAGCGCCTGGCTGCCGCCCTGCGCCGTCAGGTTCAGCAGCGGCAGGCGGCTGGCCACCGCCACGCCGATCAGCGCGCTGGCCGAGTGCAGGTTCGCTTCCGCCTGCTTGATGTCCGGGCGCTGCTGGACCAGCTCGGACGGCAGGCTGACGGGCACCTCTTCCGGCAGGTGCAGGCTGGCCAAGTCGAAGGTTTCACTGACGGCATCGCTCGGCAACCTCCCGCTCAGCGTCGCCAGCAGGTCCCTCTGCTGCGCCAGTTGCTTCTGCAACGGCGTCAGGGTGGCCTCGGCCTGGCTGACCGCAGCTTCCTGCGCCAGCTCGTCGATCTTGGCGATCGCGCCCAGCTCCAGTTGCTTCTTGAGGATGGTCCCCAAGCCTCGCGCGATGGTCAGGATGTCGTTGGTGGCTTGCAGCTGGCCCCGGAGGGAAGCTTCCACGATGGCAGCGGCCACCAAGTTGGAGGTCAACGTCAGGTAGGTGGCTTCCAACTGGTAGCGCTGCTGGTCCGCCAGCGCCACCAGGGACTCGACCAGCCGCCGGTTCAGGCCGAACACGTCGGGGTTGTAGGCGATGCTGAGCTGCGCCGTGTACAGGCTGTAATACGGGTTGCCGGTCGCGGTCGCCGGGGACAGTGACCCGGTGGCCGTCTTGTTGCGGCTCCCGGTGAAGTTGGCCAGCAGGGTCGGCAGGTAGCTGCCTTCCTGGGCGAGCACGTTCTCCCGCGCCTGGAGCAGCGAGGCCTGGGCCGCCGCAAGGTCCGGGTTGTGCAGCAGCGCCCGGGCGATCAGGTCGTTCAGCGGGCGGGAATGGAACAGCGTCCACCACTCGCCGGGGATGTCGAGGCCCGGCACCAGGCGCTGCGTCGGGTTCGCCACCGTGCGGTCGGCGATCAGTTGGGCGGGCAGCAGCTCGGGCGTGTAGCCCGCGACGGGGGGTGCTGCCGGCGGCTTGAAGTCGGGGCCGACAGCGCAGCCGGCAAGGCACAGCAGCAATAGGGCGGCCCTCATTCGGCGGGCGCCAGCGCCGGGTCCTCGCTGAGGCGCTCGCGGCGGGAGAACAGGCCGATCAGCACCGGCAGGATCACCAGGATCAGCACCGGCGCCAGCAGGATGCCACCCACCACCACGAGCGCCAGCGGCTTTTGCACCTGGGAGCCGATGCCGGTGGCGAAGGCGGCCGGCAACAGGCCGACGCAGGCCGCGATGCAGGTCATCATCACTGGGCGGAACCGCGTCTCGGCGGCGTGCAGCACCGCCACGGCACGGGCCATGCCGGCCACGACCAGCTGGTTGTAGTAGGACACCACCAAGATTCCCTCCATCACCGAGATGCCGAACAGCCCGATGAAGCCGATTGCGGCGGACACGCTGAACGGCGTGCCGGTGAGGAACAGCACCAGGATGCCGCCGACCATCGCCATCGGCATCACGCTGGCGACCAGCAGCGTGTCGGTCAGCGAGCCGAAGTTGACGTAGAGCAGCAGGACGATGAGGCCCAGCGCGATTGGCACCAGCACCTCCAGCCGTGCGATCGCCGCCTGCAAGTCCCCGAGCTGGCCGACCCATTCCAGGTGGAACCCGCCGGGGATCTGCACTTGGTCGGCGACCTTGCGCTGCGCCTCCAGCACGGCGCTGCCAAGGTCGCGCCCGCGCACGCTGAACTTGATCGGGATGTAGCGCTCCTCGCCCTCGCGGTAGATGAACGACGCGCCGGACACCAGGTTCACGTCGGCCACGTCGCTCAGGGGGATGGAGACGTTGCCGCTGCCGCTCGGGCTGGACGCGCCGATGCTGATGCGGCGGATCGCGTCGAGGCTGGAGCGGTCTTGGGACGCCAGCCGGACCATGATCGGGAAGTTGCGGTCGCTGCCGTCCTCATAGACGTTGCCTGCCGCCTGGCCGCCGATGGCGGCCTGCACCGTGCTGTTGATGTCGCCCGGCGCCAGCCCGTAGCGCGCCGCCCTCAGCCGGTCGATGTCGATCTTGACGGTGGGTTGGCCGAGCAAGTCAAAGATGGACAGGTCGGCGATGCCCGGCACCGTCGCCAGCACGGCCTTGATCCGCTGCGCCACCGTTTGGAGCGTTCCGAGGTCGTTGCCGAACAGCTTGACGGAATTCTCGCCCTTCACGCCGGACGCCGCCTCCTCGACGTTGTCCTCGATGTATTGCGAGAAGTTGAAATCGACGCCGGGGCAGGCATCCGCCAGCTTGGCTGCCATATCGGCGGTAAGCGCCTCCCTATCCACGCCTGCGGGCCATTCGCTGGCTGGCTTCAGGGGGACGAAGAACTCGCCGTCGAAGAAGCCGCTGGAGTCGGTGCCATCATCCGGCCGGCCATGCTGCGAGACGACGGTCACGACTTCCGGGAAGCTCTTTATGAGCCTGCGCATCTTGTTCACGTAGTCCTCGCTGCCCTCCAGCGAGACCGAGTTCGGCATGGTGGCGCGTATCCAGATGTTGCCTTCCTCCAGCTTGGGCAGGAACTCCAGCCCGAGGCTGCCCGCGCACAGGACCGACAGCAGCAGCAGCAGCGCCGCCGACCCCAGCGACAGCAGCGGGTTGGCGACGGCGAAGTGCAGCACGGGGGTGTAGGCCCGGCGCATCCCGCGCACGACGAGCGTCTCGGTCTCCTCGACCTTGGCGGGGAACAGCAGGGCGCTCAGCGCCGGCGAGACGGTGAAGGTGGCGATCAAGCCGCCGACGATGGCGTAGGCGTAGGTCTTGGCCATCGGCCCGAAGATGTGGCCCTCGATCCCGGTCAGCGTGAACAGCGGGATGAAGCTCGCGATGATAATGGCGGCAGCGAAGAAGATCGCCTTGTTCACCTCCATGGCCGAGCTGGCGATGACAGCGAACTTGCCGCGAAAGCCGGCATTGGACGCCGAGGCCTGCACGATGCCGGAGCGAGCGAAACGTTCGCCAGGCTTCTGCGCCAGGTGGCGGAAGATGTTCTCCACCATGATGACGGTCGCATCCACGATCAGGCCGAAGTCGATGGCGCCCACCGAGAGCAGGTTGGCCGACTCGCCGCGCGCGACCAGGATCGCAATGGCGAAGGCCAGCGCGAACGGGATGGTGGCGGCCACGATGATGGCGCTGCGCAGCGTGCCCAGGAAGACCCACTGCACGAGGAAGATGAGCACGATGCCCACCACCATGTTCTCGAGCACGGTGTGCGTGGTCAGGTTGATGAGGTCCAGACGGTCGTAAATCCGCTCGATGTGCACGCCGGGGGGCAGGATGTTGCCCTGGTTCAGCTCGTCGATCAGCTTGGCGGTCGCCTTGATGGTGGGCGCGCTCTGCGCCCCCCGGCTCATCAGCACGATGCCCTGCACGATGTCGTCGTCCCCGTCCTGGCCGGCGATGCCGAGCCGCGGCAGGTTGCCGACCGCGATCGTGGCCACGTCCCGCACCAGCACGGGCGAGCCGCCGTTCGCCGAAACCATGGTGTTGCGCACCTCGTCCATGGTGCGGATCAGGCCCACGCCGCGCACCACGGCCGCCTGCGCGCCGAAGTTGACCGTCTGCCCGCCCACGTTCACGTCGGCGTTGTTCAGCGCCGCCAGCACCTGCGGCACCGTGACGCCGTATTGCAGCAGCTTGGCCTGCTCGATCGTCACGTCGAACGTCTTGGTCTTGCCGCCCCAGCCGGTGACGTCGATGACACCGGGCACTGCCTTGAACCGACGCTGCAGGATCCAGTCCTGGATCGTCTTGAGGTCCATCACGGAATAGCCCGGCGGCCCCTTGATCCGGTAGCGCAGGATTTCGCCGATCGGGCTCTCCGGGGAGATTTGCGGCTGGGCGCCGTTCGGCAACGGGGAGAGCTGCGACAGCCGGTTGATGACCCGCTGCTCCGCCTCGTAGTACGTAAAGTTGTAGTTGAACTGAATCTTGGTGTCCGACAGGCCGAACAGCGAAGTGGTCCGGATCGCCGTCACGTTCGGGATGCCGGCCATTTGTATCTCGATCGGGATCGTGATGTTGCGCTCGATTTCCTCGGCAGACTGTCCCGTGCTCTGCGTCACCACGTCGATCAGCGGCGGCACCGGGTCCGGATAGGCCTCGATGTTCAGGTTGAGGAAGCTCGCCACGCCCACGGCGAACATGCCCAGCATGAGGATCACGACCAGCACGCGCTGCTTGATCGCGAAGGCCACGACGGCGTTCATGGCATCACTCCAGGCCTCAGTCCGCCTGCGCGGCGCGGTCAATGAACAGCGAGCCGCTGGTCACCACCGTGTCGCCTGCCTTGAGGCCGTCCAGCACCTCGACCACGCCGCCATCGTTGCGGCCGAGCTTGACCTTGCGGATGGACAGCGTCTTGTCCGGCCCGACCAGCCAGACATGAATGTCCGCCGCGTCGTAGACCAGCGCCTGCTCCGGCACCGCCGGCCTGCTGCTGGCCTGCCCGGTGATGACCCGGAAGGTGGCGAACATCTCGGGCTTCAGCGCCCCGTCCAGGTTCTCGATCGCGGCATGGATCGGCAGGCGGTGCGTGTTCGGGTCGATGCTGGCGGCGACGTAGATGACCCGGGCGGTGAAAGTGCGCCCGGGAAAGGCCAGCACGCTCACCTCCACCGTATCGCCCACATGCACCAACGGCGCATCCGCCTCCCGCACGTTGGCCACCAGCCAGACGCGGGAAGTGTTGCCGATAGTGAACACGGGCGTGGAGCCGTTGTTCGATTGCGAAACGATGTTCTGCCCCACGCCCACCTGGCGTTGCGTGATGGTGCCGGCGATCGGGGCGGGCACGATCGCTTCGGGGCTGAACCGGGTCGGGTCGAGCGCGGTCTCCATCGCCGCCGCCTCGCGGTCCCCCTTGCCCAGGATGCGCAGCCGGTTGCGCACCGCGCCCAGCGCCGCGTCCGCGCTGTTGAGCGCGCCATGCGCGTTGGCCAGGTCCGATTGCGCCTGCTGCCAGTCCTTCAGCGAGCCGCCCTGGGCGAGATAAAGCTCATGCTGCCGCTTCTCCGATGCAATGGCGAGCACCAGCGCGGCCTTTGCCGTGCGGTCGCCCGCGACGGCGCCCACCAGATCGTTGGCAGCCTGCACGAACTCGGCGGCGGCGATGCCGAGCAGCGGGTCCCCGGCCTTCACCACGTCACCCGCCTTGACGAACAGCTTGGTCACCCGGCCGGTGAACGGCGAGAACACCGGGGTGGACAGGTCGTCGTCCAGCGCGATCTTGCCGTCCGTCACCTGGGAGGCGGAGAACGCCGCATCCTTGACCTCGGCCGTCTTGAAGCTCGCCCATTGCTGCGCGGTGGGCTTGAAGCTGTCGGAGGCTGCCGCCTGCGGGGCGGCCGGCGACTCCGTCTTGGTGAACAGACCCTCCAGCAGCAGCACGGACGCAAGCAGGCCCGCCCCGGCCAGCAGCACGAGAAGCTGGATGCGGCGCGGGATGCGGCGGGCCGGCCTGGCTTGGGCCGGCGCCTCTGCATGCTCTGGCGGCGAGGTCTGCGTGTTGACATCCATGACGTGAACCCAGAACTGGCGGTGCGCGCAACGCCGCCGTCTAAAGCAATCTCCCAAGACTGGCCACCGGAGCAGCGCCCCTGCGTGGCAGGAGCAAGGCGGGCTGCTCCGGCAGGATCGGCGCTGGCCGCGGCAGGCCCTCAGAAATGCGCGATGACGTCCCCGGCGGCGAGGAAGGTGTGGTTGTGGTCCGGCGCCAGGCCCCGCGTCGGGCTGCCGTCGAACGCGTTGCGGCTGGACGCCCAGTAGCCCACCTCCGGCCGCAGCTCGATCTGCGGCGAGAGCCAGTGCTGCCAGCCCACCGTGAACTCGTAGTAGTCCGCCTTCGTGCCGGTCCGCTGGCCTTGCGGGTCATGGTAGTACTCCGGCCGGAACGAGAAGTTGTTGAGCGGGTCGGGTGAGTAGTTGATGTAGGCCAGCACGGCGACCGCGCTGGCCTGGCAGCGCAGCCGCCTCGGGTCGTCGCACTGCGCCAGGTTCGGCCCGTTGACCGGGATGTACTGCGGCGAGAATGGCGTGCCGCCGTTCTGGTAGATCGCCACTGCATTGGCGTTGTTGGCGTTCGGCACGTTCCGCTGGTACTCGTAGTAGCTCTCGGCCGACAGGTGCCAGTGGTCATTGAACTTGTGGTAATAGGTCGCGCCGTACCACTGCAGGTTGTTGTAGCCCCACTGGGCGCCGTTGATCGCGTTGACGCAGGGCTGGAAGTTGTCGTTGCCTTCGTTGAACGTGTAGCGGATGCAGGCGGTGAAGGAGGGCTGCGCGCCCGGGTCCTTCGGGAACGTGGCGCCGGTGTAGAGCGCGTTGTACGGCACCAGGTTGGGCACGTTGTTGCCGAGGTGCCACAACGGCGCTTCCGTGCCGTCGCTGATCCCGAGCTGGACGAACAGATTCTTGTTGATCGCCAACGTCGTCTGCACGCCGGTATTGGTGTAGTTGTCGAAGTTGTACGTGAACGAGTGGGTGTACATGTAGTTGTTGGGCGCCAGTTGCGCCTCGATGTCCGGCAGCGAGATGTATCGCCCGAAGCGGATCATCAGCCCTTGCAGCACCTGCGGCACGAACACTTCGCCATAGACCATCGGGAAGTCGTAGCCGTTGGGGTTGTTGTGCTTGAGCAGTTGGTAGCTGGCGAGGCCGTAGGACGTGGTGTAGCGGTAGTTCTCGCCGTAGATGCCCGCCAGCCGGAAGCCCCAATCGACGTGGTCCGTCTGCACCGTGTCCGGCGTGCGCTCGATATACACCACCGCCTGGTCGAGCTGGACCGTGTTCGGGGTGTAGGCGTAGCCAATCGGCGCGTTGCCGGCCGGCTGCCGCGAGTTGCTGCTGAGGTTGGCGCCCACATCGACCCAACCGTAGATCTGGATGTGGTTGTCGGCCAGGAACTTGCCCGGCCCGGTGTTCGCGATGGCGACCATCAGCGGGCTATCGACCGAGCTGGGTCGGTTCACGCCCAGCGCCGTCGTGCCGCCATACGGCCACTCGGTGAACGGCATCGGCGGAATGGTCTCGGGCGTCGCCGGCCAATCCGCCCGGCGACCCGGCGGCGCATTGGGATCAGCCGGCGCCGAGTCATGGTTCCATTCCAGCTTGTAATAGTTGAGCAGTCGCACGGCGACGTTGGTGCCCAGGTAAGCGTCCAGGCAAGCATAGTTCTTGTAGGGGTCGGGATTCGCCGTGCAGTCGGCAGTCGGGGCAGGCTCCGGCCCAACCGGGGTCGGGGCTTTCGCAGCGGAGGTCGGCTGAGCCGAAGCAGCCGCCGCCCATAGCGCCGCGGCCGTGGCTCCTGAAACCAGTTGCAGCAGGCGGCTCATCAACAACGCTCCCAAAAGCAGCTAGCCGATGCAGTTCGGCAATCCCTGGAGCAACTATCTACTGCGATGCAGCATGTAAATCGACCGGTTTATTGATGGATCAACAGGCAGCATTGCTGCTTTCCGTATTGCATCTTTATGCAATGCCCGATCCCTCCAGGGCCGGCTAAGGCCGCGCGCAGCACGCCAACCATGTCGTCGCTGGCCCTGGCTGCCAAGGGGATGACGATGTCGCCGGTCGGGGTGGATGCGCTGCCCTGCGCTGCGGCGGGTGGCGCGCCGGGGCTCGCCCTCAGCCCTCCTCCCGCCGCAGCAGCGCGTCGTCCACCTGCCGCAGCAGCAGGTCGAAAGTGACTGGCTTGGCATGGTAGTCGTCGCAGCCGGCTTCCAGCGCGCGGGCGCGGTCCCCGGCCATGGCGTGCGCCGTCAGCGCGATGATCGGCACCGTGTTCGCATCTGCCCGCAGCGTGCGCGCCACGGTCCAGCCGTCCATCACCGGCAGGTTCATGTCCAGCAGCACCAGGTCGGGCGCCTCTGCCGCCACCTGCGCCAGCGCCTGCTTGCCGTCATGCGCCAGCACGACATCGAACCCGCGCCGGCGCAGCCGCCGGGACAGGAAATCCCACAGTTCCTCATGGTCCTCGACGAGCAGTATTTTGGTCACGCGCGGGCCTTGCTAGTTTGCAGCCGTACTAGCGACGCTGCGCAGGGCCGTCTAGTTTCCCCTCTCCGGCCGTTTGGAGGCGGCATGCCCATGGACATGATCCCGACCGATGCCGTCATACGCGGCCAGCCGCAGGCAAGGTCAGTGCTGGTGGCGCTGAACGCCGGCGCAGTGGTCGGGGCGGGGCTGTACCTGGGCCGGGACTTGCTGGTGCCGCTGGTGCTGGCGGCGCTGCTGGCCTTCGTGCTGGCGCCGGCAAGCTCCCTGCTGCAGCGCATCCGGCTGCCCCGCGCCGCGGCGGTGATCGTGGCCGTGGCGCTCGCGTTCGCCGCCAT
>CAXTTH010000035.1:0-11617 GCA_964247035.1 uncultured Acetobacteraceae bacterium | reverse complement strand
CTGTTCGGGCCTGGAGCGTCCCAGCGCGCCGCCCGGCCTGCCGGCGGCCCGCCGCAGACGGTGGGCGTCGCCACCATCGGCACCGGGGACTTGGACGTGATGATGACCGGCCTGGGCGCGGTGACGCCGCTCGCCACCGTCACGGTCGTGACCCAAATCAACGGACAACTGACTGACGTGGCCTTCACGGAAGGGCAGACCGTCCACAAGGGGGACTTCCTGGCGCAGATCGACCCACGGCCTTACCAGGTGGCGTTGGAGCAGGCGCAGGGCACGCTGGCGCATGACCAGGGATTGCTGGCGCAGGCCAAGGCGGACAATGCGCGCTACCAGCTGCTGAGCAAGCAGGACAGCATCGCCCGGCAGCAGGTCGAGGATCAGGTGTACCTCATCAAGCAGTATGAGGGCACTGTGCTGACTGACCAGGGCCTGGTCGACAGCGCCAGGCTGAACCTGACCTATTGCCACATCACCTCGCCGGTGGACGGCCGCGTCGGCATCCGGCTGGTCGATCCAGGCAACTACGTGCAGACCAGCAACACCGCCGGGCTGTTCGTGCTGACCCAGCTGCAGCCGATGTCCGTGATCTTCACCCTGCCAGAGGACGACGTGGCGGAGGTGCAGTCCCAGATGGCTGCCGGGCCGCTGCCGGTGATGGCGTACGACCGCACCAACACCAAGCTGATCGCAACGGGCACGCTGGCGACCACGGACAACCAGATCGACAGCACCACGGGCACGTTGAAGCTGCGGGCACTGTTCAGCAACACGGACAATGCGCTGTTCCCGCAGGCTTTCGTCAACGCGCGGCTGCGGGTGCGCACGGTCAAGGGCGCCGTCGTGGCGCCCCAGGCGGCCGTGCAGCACGGCGCCCCGGGAGACTTCATCTACCTGGTCAAGCCGGACGACACCGTGGCCGTGCAGCCGGTCAAGCTGGGGATCACGCAGGGCGACCAGGTGCAAGTCACTGACGGGCTCAAGGCGGGCGACAAGGTGGTGACGGATGGGCTGGACCGGCTGCGGGACGGCGCCAAGGTCACGCTTGCCGGAACACCCGCGGCAAGCGGGCAGCGGACTGGGCGGCCCAAGCCGGGCGCCAAGCCAGGGGCCAACGGGGGGGAATGAGCCCCTCCCGGCTTTTCATCCTCCGCCCGGTCGGCACCACGCTGCTGATGGCGGCGATCCTGCTTGTCGGCGTCATCGGCTACCAGTTCCTGCCGGTCTCCGCCCTGCCGGAGGTCGATTACCCAACCATCCAGGTGCAGACCTTCTTCCCCGGCGCCAGCCCGGAGGTGATGACCACCTCCGTCACGGCGCCGCTGGAGCGCCAGTTCGGCCAGATGCCGGGCCTGGACCAGATGTCGAGCATCTCGTCCGGCGGCGCGTCCGTCATCACGCTGCAGTTCGCCCTCAGCCTGAACCTGGACGTGGCGGAGCAGGAGGTGCAGGCGGCGATCAACGCGGCCACCAACCTGCTGCCGTCCGACCTGCCCGCCCCGCCGATCTACAACAAGGTCAACCCGGCGGACACGCCCATCCTGACGCTCGCGCTCACCAGCAAGACGGTGCCGCTGACCCAGATCGAGGACCTGGCGGACGTGCGGCTGGCGCAGAAGATCAGCCAGCAGGCCGGCGTCGGCCTGGTCTCGATCAGCGGCGGCAACCGGCCGGCGGTGCGCATCGTCGTCAACCCCCGCGCCCTGTCAGCCTACGGGCTGGCGATCGACGACGTGCGGACCATCATCGGCACCCAGAACACCGACACGCCCAAGGGCAGCTTCGACGGCCCGACGCAGAGCACCACGATCAACGACAACGACCAGCTGACCTCGGCCGCCGGCTATCGCGACCTCATCATCGCCTACAAGAACGGCCGCCCGGTGCGCCTCAGCGACATCGCGACGGTGGTGAACGGGGCGGAGAACAACCAGCTGGCGGCCTGGGCCAACCGGACGCCGGCGGTGATCCTCAACATCCAGCGCCAGCCCGGCTCCAACGTCATCGCCGTGGTGGACGGCATCAGGAAGCTGCTGCCCCGGCTGCAGGCCACCATGCCGGCCGCGGTCGATGTCGCCGTGCTCAGCGACCGCACCACCACCATCCGCGCCTCGGTGGCCGACGTGGAGTTCGAGCTAGGGCTGGCGGTGGCGCTGGTGGTGCTGGTGATCTTCCTGTTCCTACGCAACCTGCCCGCGACGCTGATCCCCTCGCTGTCGGTGCCGCTGTCCTTGGTGGGGACGCTGGCGGCGATGTACCTGCTCGGCTTCAGCCTGGACAACCTCTCGCTCATGGCGCTGACCATCTCGACCGGTTTCGTGGTCGATGACGCCATCGTCATGATCGAGAACATCGCGCGCCACGTGGAAGACGGGGACGCGCCGCTGGAAGCGGCCCTCCGCGGCTCGGAGGAGATCGGCTTCACCATCATCTCGCTCACCGTCTCGCTCATCGCCGTGCTGATCCCGCTGCTGTTCATGGGCGACGTGGTGGGGCGCCTGTTCAACGAGTTCGCGGTCACGCTTTCCGTCACCATCGTGCTGTCCGCCGTGGTCTCGCTCACGCTGGTGCCGATGCTGTGCGCGCTGCTCGTCAAGCACCGCCCGGCCGAGACGCGCAACCGGCTGGACCTCTGGGCCGAGCGCTGGTTCGACCAGCTGGTGGCCGGATATGGAACCTGGCTGCGCTGGGTGCTGGACCACCAGGGGCTGACGCTGCTGGTGGCGGCGCTCACCTTCGCCGCCACCGTGGGCCTGTACGTCGTCATTCCCAAGGGTTTCTTTCCCGTGCAGGACACGGCCGCCATCCAGGGCATCTCGCAAGCGGCGCAGGACACCTCGTTCGCCGCCATGGCCACCCACCAGCAGGCGCTGGCGGATGCCATCCTGCAAGACCCGGCGGTGGACAGCCTGTCCTCCTTCATCGGCGTGGATGGCGCCAACACCACGCTGAACGCCGGGCGCCTGCTCATCAACCTCAAGCCCAAGGACCGGCGCGCCCTGGGCGTGGCCGCCGTCATCGCCCGGTTGCAGGACGAGATCCGCAGCGTGCCCGGCATCGGCCTGTCCATGCAGCCGGTGCAGGACCTGACCGTGGATTCCACCGTCAGCCGGGCGCAATACCACTTCTTCCTGGAGAACCCGGACGTAGGCCTGTTCACCGAATGGGTGCCCAAGCTGGTGGCGCGCCTGGCCGAGACCCCCGCCTTCGCCGCCGTCACCAGCGACCTGAACACGGAGGGGCGCGCCGTGGACATGGTGGTGGACCGCGCCACCGCCTCGCGCTTCGGCATCACGCCCGCCACCATCGACAACGCGCTGTACGACGCATTCGGCCAACGCATCGTCTCGACGCTCTACACCCAGTCCAACCAGTACCGCGTCATCCTGCAAGCCGACGTAAGCGACCAGGCCAGCTTGCAGCAGGTGCTGGGCGGCCTCTACCTGCCCTCCGCCACGGCCGCTACGGGGCAAGTGCCGCTGGCGGCCATGGTGCGCGTCACCACCCGTAGCGGGCCGTTGCAGATCGAGCACCTGGGGCAGTTCCCGTCCGTGTCGGTGTCGTTCAACCTGGCGCCGGGCGCGTCGCTGGACGTGGCGTTGGCGGCGGTCGCCCAGGCGGAGCGGGCCATCGGCCTGCCCGACAGCTTCACCACGGCCTACCAGGGCGCGTTGCAGGCGTTCCAGTCCTCGCTGTCCAACGAGCTGCTGCTTATCCTGGCCGCCCTGGTCGCGGTCTATGTCGTGCTGGGCGTGCTGTACGAGAGCTTCATCCACCCGCTCACCATCCTGTCCACCCTGCCCTCCGCCGGCGTGGGAGCGCTGATCGCGCTGGACCTCACCGGGCACGACCTCGACATCATCGCGGTCATCGGCATCATCCTGCTGATCGGCATCGTGAAGAAGAACGCGATCATGATGATCGATTTCGCGCTGGCGGCCGAGCGCACGGAGGGCAAGCCGCCGCGCGAGGCGATCTATCAGGCCTGCCTGCTGCGCTTCCGCCCCATCCTGATGACCACCATGGCCGCCCTGCTCGGCGCGCTGCCGCTGATGCTGGGCACCGGGTCCGGCTCCGAGCTGCGCCAGCCCCTGGGCATCGCCATCGTCGGCGGCCTGCTGGTCAGCCAGGTGCTGACGCTGTTCACCACCCCGGTGATCTACCTCATGTTCGACCGGCTGGCCGTGCAGCTGACCGGCAGCGGCGCCAATCGCAGTGCTGGCGACACGGGCGTGCCGGCGGAGTGAACATCTCCGCTCCCTTCATCACCCGCCCGATCGCCACCGCCCTGCTGACGCTAGCTATCCTGGCGGCCGGCACGCTGGCCTACTTCCAGCTGCCGGTGGCCTCCCTGCCGGCGGTGGACTTCCCCACCATCTCCGTCCAGGCGCAGTTGCCCGGCGCCGACCCGGAGACCGTCGCCACCAGCCTGGCCAGCCCGCTCGAGCGCCACCTGGGCCAGATCGCCGACGTGACGGAGATCACCTCGCAAAGCCAGGTGGGCCAGGCGCGCATCAACCTGCAGTTCGGCCTGAGCCGCGACATCAACGGCGCGGCGCGGGATGTGCAGGCCGCCATCAACGCGGCGCGCGCCGACCTGCCGACCAACCTGCTGTCCAACCCGGTCTACCGCAAGGTGAACCCGGCCGACTCCCCCATCCTCATCGTCTCGCTCACCTCCAGCACCCTCACCCGCGGCCAGATCTACGACGCCGCCAGCAACGTGCTGCTGCAGCAGCTCTCGCAATTGTCCGGCGTGGGCCAGGTGATCCTCAGCGGCTCCGCGCTGCCCGCGGTGCGGGTCGAGCTGCGGCCGCAGGCGCTGTTCAAGTACGGCATCGGCCTGGAGGACGTGCGCGCCAGCCTCGCCGCGGCCAACGCCAATGCGCCGAAGGGGATCGTGGAGCTGGGCCCGCAGCGGCTGCAAATCTATACCAACGACCAAGCCGGGCACGCCGCCGACTACCGCCCGCTGATCATCGCCTACCGCAACGGCGCCGCCGTCCACCTCACCGACCTCGCCACGGTGGAGGACAGCGTGCAGGATCTGCGCAACCTCGGCCTCGCGGACGGCAAGCCCGCCGTGCTGGTCATCGTGTTCAAGGAACCCGGCGCCAACGTCGTGCAGACGGTGGACGCCATCAAGGCCGCCGTGCCCAAGCTCACCGCCGCCCTGCCGCACGACATCGACCTGCATTTCGCCTCCGACCGCACGGTCAGCATCCGCGCCTCCCTGGCCGACACGGAATGGACGCTGCTGATCGCCGTGGCGCTGGTCACGCTGGTGGTGTGGGTGTTCCTGCGCAACGCCAGCGCCACGCTGATCCCGATGGTGGCGGTGCCTGTCTCCGTCATCGGCACCTTCGGCGCGATGTACCTGCTGGGCTTCAGCCTGGACAACCTCTCGCTGATGGCGCTGACCATCTCCACCGGGTTCGTGGTCGATGACGCGATCGTGGTGCTGGAGAACATCTCCCGCCACATGGAGGACGGCATGCCCCGCCGCCAGGCCGCCCTGCAAGGCGCCAGCGAGGTGGGCTTCACCATCGTCTCCATCACCCTGTCGCTGATCGCGGTGTTCCTGCCCATCCTGCTGATGGGCGGCATCGTCGGGCGGCTGTTCCGCGAGTTCGCGGTGACGCTGTCGCTGGCGATCCTGGTTTCGCTGGTGGTCTCGCTCACCACCACGCCCATGCTGTGCGCGCTGTTCCTGCGGCCGAAGAAGCCGCCGGCCGGGTATCCCAGGCAGCGCCGCAGCTTTGGCCAGCGCGCGCAGGAGTTCTACGGGCGCACCCTCGCCTGGACGCTGCAGCACAACCTGCTGATGCTCGCCGTGCTGCTGGCGACGGTGGCGCTGAACGTCATGCTCATCATCATCATTCCCAAGGGCTTCTTCCCCACCCAGGACACCGGGCTGCTGATCGGCAGCCTGCAAGCGGACCAGAGCATCTCGTTCCAGGCGATGAGCGGCAAGCTGACGCAGATGATGTCCATCGTGCAGCGCGACCCGGCGGTGGCCAGCGTGGTAGGCTTCACCGGCGCGGGCGGCGGCGGCGCCGCCTCCCAGACCAACACCGGCAGCGTGTTCATCAGCCTCAAGGGCAAGGGCGCGCGCGACACCCTGGACACGGTGACGACCCGGATGCGCCGCGCGCTGTCCCAGGTGCCCGGCGGGCGGCTGATCCTGGTGCCGGCGCAGGACATCCGGGTCGGCGGCCGGCAGACCAACGCGGCCTACCAGTACACGCTGCAAGGCGACAGCACGGCCGAGGTGTTCGAGTTCGCCCCCAAGCTGCTGGCCGCATTGCAGCGGGACCTGGCGCTGGCGGACGTGAACTCCGACCAGCAGGAGGCCGGCCTGGAAACGCGGGTGACGATCGACCGGCCGACCGCGTCCCGCCTCGGCCTCACCACCCAGCAGATCGACAACACGCTGTACGACGCGTTCGGCCAGCGCTCGGTGTCAACGATTTATAATCCGCTGAACCAATACCATGTCGTGATGGAGGTGGCGCCCGACTATTGGCAGGATCCGGACATCCTGCAGCAGGTCTGGGTCAGCACGTCCGGCGGCACGCCCACCGGCACCGCCGCCAGCAACGCGCCTTCCGGCACCGTCAGGGGCGCGGGAGCTGTGGCGGTGGCGGCCAACGGCATCAACAACGCGCAGCGCAACGCGGCGCAGAACGCGCTGGCCGCCAGCGGCAGCAGCACCGCATCCTCAGGTGCTGCAGTCAGCACGGGGCTGGAGACGATGGTGCCGCTCTCCGCAGTGGCCCGCTTCGACCGCGGCAAGACGGCGCTGTCCGTCAACCATCAGAGCCAGTTCGTGGCGGTCACTCTCTCGTTCAACCTGGCGCCGGGCCGCTCGCTGTCAGACGCGCAGGCCGCCATCGACAAAGCGGTGGCGGATTTGCACATGCCTGGGGATCTGACGGGCGGCTTTGCCGGCACGGCGCAGGTGTTCCAGCAATCGCTGGACAGCGAGCGCATCCTGGTCGCGGGCGCACTGCTGGCCGTGTACATCGTGCTGGGCATCCTATACGAGAGCTTCATCCATCCCGTCACCATCTTGTCCACCATCCCTTCGGCCAGCGTCGGCGCGGTGGTGGCGCTGATGCTGCTGCATACCGAGTTCTCCCTCATCGCCGCGATCGGCGTCATCCTGCTGATCGGCATCGTCAAGAAGAACGCCATCCTGATGATCGACTTCGCGCTTCACGCCGAGCGGCAGGACGGCGCGAGCAGCCAGGATGCGATCTTCCAGGCCTGCCTGATGCGCTTTCGCCCCATCATGATGACCACCGCCGCGGCGTTGCTCGGCGCGCTGCCGCTCGCTTTGGCCTACGGCAACGGCGCCGAGTTGCGCCGCCCGCTCGGCATCTCCATCGTGGGCGGCCTGCTGCTCAGCCAGGTGCTGACGCTCTACACCACCCCGGCGGTCTATCTTCTGCTGGACCGCCTGCGCCTGCGCCGCGCCGGTGCAGGGCGCGGCTGAATGAGGCTGCGCCGATGGCTCGGCTGGGCCTTGCTTCCCGCCTTGGCGGCCTGCACCGTCGGTCCCGACTATCATCGCCCGCTCGCCATCGGCGTCGGGCTGCCGTTCAAGGAAGCCCCGCCCGGCTGGACCGTCGCCCAGCCGGAAGACGGGGCGGCAAAGGGCGCGTGGTGGACGATCTATCATGACCCGCTGCTGGACCGGCTGGAAGCGCAGGTCGCGGTCAGCAACCAGAACGTGAAGGTGTTCGAGGCGCAGTTCCGACTGGCCAAGGCGACCGTGGACATCGCCCGCTCCGCCCTGTTCCCCACCGTGAACGGCGTTGCCAGCACGTCCCGCTCGCTGCGCAGCTTCGGCGTTTCGGGGGCCACCAGCACCGGGCTGGGCGGCACGACCGGCACGGCGCTGGGCGGCAACGCCACCAACACGCTGACCAGCACCGGCCAAACCACGGGTGCGACCACGGGCACGACGGGCGGCGTGACCAGCACGGGCAGCAGCGCAGGCCGGGCGAGCACGTTCTACACCCTGGAAGGCACGGCCAACTGGGACCTGGACGTATGGGGCCGCATCCGTCGCCAGATTGAGAGCGACGTGGCGGCAGCGCAGGTCAGCTCGGCCGACCTGATCAACGCCACGCTGTCCGCCCAGGCGTTGCTTGCCATCGACTACTTCGAGCTGCGCAGCCAGGACGCGTTGGACGAATTGCTGAGCAATACGGTCAAGGCCTACGCCGACGCGCTGCGGATCACCCAGAACGAGTACAACGCCGGCACCGTCAGCTCGGCGGACGTGGCGGCGGCGCAGACCCAGCTCGACAGCACGAAGGCGCTGCTGGTCAACGTCGGCGTGCTGCGATCGCAGTATGAGCACGCCATCGCCGTGCTGACGGGCGCCGCCCCCGCCGAACTCAGCATCCCGCCCGGCAAGCAGCCATCCGACGTGCCAGTAGCCCCAGGCGTCGTGCCGTCCGTGCTGCTGCAGCGCCGCCCCGACATCGCCGCGGCGGAGCGCGCCATGGCGGCGCAGAACGCGCTGATCGGCGTGCAGGTCGCGGCGTTCTACCCAGACATCAGCCTCTCGGCGCTGTACGGCTATTCCGGCAATCCGCTGGGCTCGCTGATCCAGGTGGCCAACCGGGTATGGTCGCTCGGGGCCACCGCTACCGAAACGTTGTTCGAGGGCGGCCTGCGCAACTCGGAGGTGGCTGCTGCCCGCGCCGCCTATGATGCGAGCGTCGCCACTTACCGCCAAACCGTGCTGACGGCGTTCGAGCAGGTGGAAGACGAGCTGGCCGCGCTGCGCATCCTGGAGCAGCAGAAGGCGGCGACGCAGGTTGCGGTGCAATCGGCGCAGCGTTCGGTGGCCGTGGCGCTCAACACCTACCGCGCCGGCACCGCCATCTACACCGCCGTCATTACCCAGCAGACCCTGCTGCTGGCCGACCAGCAGACCGACCTGCTGGTGCAGGAGCAACGGTTGGTGGCGAGCGTGGCGCTGGTGCAGGCCTTGGGCGGCGGGTTCAGCACGCTCGCCCTGCCATCGCGCGGGTCGTTGCAGCAGGGCTTGCCGTTCCTGAAATACTAGGTTCGGCCAGCCCAATCAGTTATCCAACGCGATCACCACTGGCGTGCTGCCTATTGTCTCGAACCAGACCACCAGCTCCGACACCAGGTCGAACACCAGCTCGCAGGGCCGGGCATGCGGCGCAGGCAGCGTGAACTCCACTTCCACCGTCTCGCCCGGCGCCACGCCGCCATCTGAAAGCCACACCCGGCCGTGGTCCGGGGAGCGCCCGGCGTCCCGCAGCTTGACGCCCAGGAACACGCCTCCAGCCTCGCTCACCGAGGGGCGCCAGCGGACGTGGCCTGTGTTGGTCACTCGGGCGCGACCGCGCAGCACAGGCCCGACGCTCTCAGTCAAGGACACGTCGAACGTGCCGGCCAGGCCCTGGCCATGGCGGCTGTCCAGCATCGGCTCGCCCTTCACCATGGAGAAGATGCGCAGGTTGTCGCCGCCTTGCACCACCATCGCCATCACCGCCGCCGTGTCCGCCGTGGTGGCGCGCCCCGACAGGATGCGGTTATAGCTGTCCAATGTCAGGGACGCAGTGAATGGGGTGGCTGGGGCGATCAGGAGGTTGCTGAACCCGACCTGTTCCGCGTGCCGCCAGATGTCCTCCAGCACGATGTCGTTCTCGATCACGTCATGGTGGCGCATCTCGAACTGCGAGATGGGGCTGCCGGAGTGCTGCGGCCCAGGCTCGTGGAACACTGCAAGGCCGCCCAGGCGCAGCACGCGGTGGAACTCGGCCAGCGTGGCCGCCTGGTCCGCCACATGGTGGAACGAATCGTAGCAGACGACACGGTCCACGCTTGCGTCCCCCAGCGGCAGCACCTGGCCGTCGAAGGTCCGCCAGTCGATGGCCAGCCCAGCCGCCACCGGGTCAGCCTCGAAGGCGCGGCGGCCGATGGCCAACGCCGCGGCGGACACGTCGAGCGCAATCGGGCAGCACCCCATGAAGGCGAGCGCCTTGGACAGCCAGCCGGTGCCGGCACCGAAATCCAGCACGGCGGCGCCAGGAAACAATTGCAGCCGGGCCAGCACCTCGCCAATGCCGTACATGTTGGGCGGCGTGTCCCGCAATCCGAAGAACGGCTTGCGCAGCAGCTCGGGATTGTCGGGCATGGAGGAGAAATAGGCGTCGGCCCGCGCCACGTGCTCATCATTGGAATAGCGCGCGATCAGGCCCCGCACGTCGATCAGGCCACTCGCCATCTCAGTGCGCCCGTGTGTTGCCGATGGCGCAGTAGGCGCCGCCCTGGTGCAGCTCCGCCGCCGGGTCTGGGCTGACCTTGCCCGCCATGGCGGCGGCGAAGAGGTCCGCCGTGTCCTGCGGCACCCAGCCCAGCTCCGCCCGCGCATCGTCGCGCCACCAGGTCCGGCTGTTGGCGGAGTTCCCCCACACGATGCAGCACCCGGTCCGCTCCGCCTCGATGCAGCGCACCGTCAGCCGGGCCAGGTCGTCATAGGACAGCCAGGTGGACAGCATCCGCTCGTCCACCGGCTCCGGGAAGCAGGAGCCGATCCGCACCGACACGCTTTCGGTGGCGTGCTTGTCCCAGTACAGCCTGCCCATCAGCTCGCCATAGGCCTTGGACAGGCCGTAGAATCCGTCCGGCCGCAGGGCGCAATCGGCGTCCAGCACTTCGCTGCGGGCGTGAAAGCCGATCGCATGGTTGGAGGACGCGAACACCATCCGTGCGCCTGCCAGCCGGGCGGCCTCGTAAGCGTTGTGCACGCCGGTGATGTTCGGCCCCAGCACCGCCTCGAAGGGCTGCTCGACGGACACCGCGCCGAAATGCAGCACCGTGCGGCATCCCCGCGCCAGGGCCGCAAGCGCCGGGCCGTCCAGCAGGTCCGCCGCCACGAAAGCGGCGCCCGGCGGCAGCGCGTCCGGAAAGGGTGCGCTGTCGGTCAGCCGCAACGCGTAGCCCGCGGCCGCCAGCCGCCGGGCCAACTGGCGGCCGAGCACGCCGGATGCGCCGGTGAGCAGGATGGGAGGCGAGGTGAGCGTTCGGTCTGGCATGGGGCAGCCTCGCCCGGGGTTGTGCGCAGGTCAACGGGGCGGCACGCTCGGCGCCATGCAAACCTTGCTCGACCTTGCCGCCGCCCTGGACGGCGGCCACACCACCAGCCGCGCACTGGTGGAGAACTGCCTCGCCCGCATCGCCGACCCCGGCGGCGAGGGCGCGCGCGTCTTTATTACCGTGAATGCGGCTGCAGCGCGGGACCAGGCGGACGCCACCGACCTGCTGCGCCGCCATGGCCGCGCCGCCGGGCCGTTCGCCGGCATCCCGGTCAGCCTGAAAGACTTGTTCGACGTGGCGGGCGAGCCGACTGCCGCCGGGTCCGTCGTGCTGGCAGACGCAGCGCCGGCCCGGGCGCACGCCCCCGTGGTGGCGCGGATGCTTCTTGCCGGGTTCGTGCCCATCGGCCGCACCAACATGACGGAGTTCGCATTCTCCGGTCTGGGCCTCAACCCGCATCATGGCACACCGGCAGCTCCGTGGGACCGTGCGGCCCGGCGTATCCCAGGGGGCAGCTCCTCGGGTGCGGCCG
>CAXTTH010000034.1:0-11880 GCA_964247035.1 uncultured Acetobacteraceae bacterium | reverse complement strand
CAAGGGCACCAAGCCTGAGATGCTCGTCCGCCGGCTGGTTCACGGCATGGGCTACCGCTACCGGCTGCACCGCAAGGACCTGCCGGGCAAGCCGGACCTGGCGTTCCCCGGGCGGCGCAAGATCATTGAGGTGCGCGGATGCTTCTGGCATCAGCATCCCGACCCAGCCTGCCGCAATTCCACGATGCCATTCACGCGAGCATCTTATTGGCGGCCCAAGCTTGCACGAAATGTCGAGAGAGACGCCAGGAACATCACCGAACTGCAGGCACGCGGGTGGGAGACCTCAGTCATCTGGGAATGCCAGCTATCCGACCGACTGGCTTTGGCAAACCGAGTGCTGGCATTTCTTGGGCCATCGTCAAGAACTGCTGCGATATCCCGCATATGCTGACCAGCAAAAGTCGCCAGCAAACCATTGGAGTCTGCCTTGCCCCCGCGGCCCTTGCTGAGCCAAATGGACCTCCTTGCCCCCGCTTCAGGTCGCGCGTTCGCATCAAGCGCCGAGTGGGTTGAGTGGCTGAACGCTTCCTTGCCCCGCCCCGTGGCGCGGCAAGGAGCCCCCTTGGTCATGGACCTGTTTGCCGGATGCGGCGGCTTGGCGACCGGCTTCGAGGCCGCCGGCATGGAGACACGGGGCTATGAGATGAAGCCGCAAGCAGTGCGGACCTACAATGCCAACTTGCACGGCCAATGCCTGGAAACCATGCTCGCGGTTGGCGAGCCGGACGGCACGGCAGATGTCGTCATTGGCGGGCCGCCTTGCCAGCCTTTTTCCCAGATCGGCTATCAGCGAGGAATGCGCGACGCCCGCGACGGCTTCCCGATTTTCCTTGATGCCGTGAACCGCGTCCGACCTCGAATCGCTGTCATCGAGAACGTCAGGGGCTTGCTGTTCCGCAACAAGGATTACTTGCGGCAAGCAGTCCGAGAACTGGAAAGGTTTGGCTACAAGGTGGACGTGCGCTTAATGCAGGCGCTTGAATACGGCGTTCCGCAAAAGCGTGAGCGCGTGGTCGTTGTCGCTTCCCAGGTCGGCTGGGAATGGCCTGATCCTGCGGTCGGCGAAGCGGTAAGCGCTGGCATCGCCCTTGGACCCCTGGCGTCAGAAGTGACCAGCGAAAGCCGCTTCATGACTGAAGGCATGGATCGTTACGTGGCTGCATATGAAAAGGCGAGCCACTGCGTCCGTCCGCGCAACCTGCATCTCAACCAGCCGTCCCGCACCGTGACTTGCCGCAACCTTGGAGGGGCAACCTCCGACATGCTGCGTATAGCACTTCCGGACGGGCGGCGGCGAATGCTGCACGTCCGGGAGGCTGCGCGCTTGCAGGGGTTCCCTGACTGGTTCACGTTTTCTGGAACGCCCTATGAGCAAACCGAGCAGATTGGGAATGCAGTTCCCCCTCTCTTGAGCCTCGCCCTTGCAACGCAGGTTTTGCGCTTCCTGGAGCAACCGAACATGCGAACGCCCTTCCATGCTTCAAAAGCGGAACCTGTGCTCAGCGACTCGCCGAAGGCCATCAAAATGGAGCAGGCCAAGGCCATCCTGCGGGAGGCAGGGGTCACGCTGCGCGGCCTCACGGCAAGGGGGCAGGACCGTGCGGCGCTATGCTTGCTTGCGGTCGCGCAAATCCCGCCTGGCGGCCAGTGGCGCGATGCAAGGAGTCACCTTGATGATCCAAGCGTGCGTGCCCTGCGCACGCGGGACATCCTGTCGTTTCGGAACGAGCATTACCAGGAGGGCCTTTCGTCAGGATCATATGACGATGTCCGGCGCAAGGACTTGGTCCTGCTGGTGAATGCCGGGCTTGCGACGGCAAGCGCCAAGGATGCCGCGGCGGATACGAACGACGGAACGCGAGGCTACGCGTTGACCCCGGAAGGCATGCGGCTGTTGCGAGCGTTCAGGACGCCTGAGTGGGAACAGGTGCTCAAAAGTTTCCGGGAAGCACAGGGCAGCATTCGTGACCGTCTTGGCAAGGCCCGCGAAATGCAGAAAGTGCCCGTGCGCCTTCCAGGCGGCGGCGCCCTGCGACTTTCCCCCGGACCGCACAACGAGTTGCAGAAGGCGATTGTCGAGGAGTTCCTGTCCCGGTTCTCGCATGACGCCCAAGTGCTCTACGTCGGGGACACCGAGAATAAAAGCCTTGTCGTTGACCAGGCGGGGCTTGCAGCGATCGGCCTTCCAGCTCCGGAGCGCGGGGACCGCCTGCCGGACATCATCGCTTATGAGGCCAAGCGCAACTGGGTTTTCCTCATCGAAGCCGTGCACAGCAGCAATCCAATTGATGATGACCGGCACGCGTTGCTGAACAGGCTGACCGCCGCTTGCACCGCGGGCCGCGTTTTCGTGACTGCGTTCCTGACGAAAAATGACTTCCGGAAATGGGCTACGCGCATCGCATGGGAGACAGAGGCATGGATCGCGGAGAACCCGACGCACATGATTCATTTCAATGGCGAGCGTTTCCTTGGTCCCTATGAGATACCGGAAGGCACATGAACCGCCGCACCTTCCTCGCCACCTCCGCTGCAGCTCTCGCCGCCCCCCACGTCGCTCGCTCGCAAGCTACCCGCACCCTGCGCTTCATCCCGCAGATCGACGTGCCCCTGCTCGACCCGGTGATGACCAGCGCCTACATCACCCGCAACCACGGCTTCGCCGTGTTCGACACCCTGTTCGGCCAGGACAGCGCCTACGCCGCCCAGCCGCAAATGGTGGAGGGCGCCCTCACAGAGCCGGACGGCAAAACCTGGCGGCTCACCCTGCGCCCCGGCCTGCGCTTCCACGACGACACCCCCGTGCTCGCGCGGGACTGCGTGGCCAGCATCAAGCGCTGGGGCAAGCGGGATGCGTTCGGCCAGGCGCTGCTGGCCGCCACCGACGAGCTTTCCGCGCCCGACGACCAGACCATCCTGTTCCGCCTCAGCCGCCCCTTCCCGCTGCTGCCGAACGCGCTCGGCAAGGTCGGCGGCAGCATGTGCCCGATGATGCCGGAGCGGCTGGCCAGCACCGACGCCTACACCGCCGTCACCGAGATGGTCGGCAGCGGCCCGTTCCGCTACGTCGCCAGCGAGCGGGTGCCCGGCGCGCTCACCGTCTATGCCCGCTTCGAGGGCTACGTCCCGCGCGCAGATGGCGTAGCGGACTGGACCGCCGGGCCGAAGGTCGCCCATCTCGACCGCATCGAGTGGACCGTGATCCCGGATGCCGCCACCGCGGCCGCCGCCCTGCGCCAAGGCCAGGCGGACTGGTGGCAGGAGCCGTCGCTGGACCTAGTCGCCAGCCTGCGCCGGGACGCGAGCCTGGACGTGAGCACGCTGGACCCGACCGGGCTGCCCTCCATGCTGCGGTTCAACCACCTGCACCCGCCGTTCGACAACCCGGGCGTGCGCCGGGCGCTGCTGGGCGCGGTCAACCAGGCGGACTTCATGCAGGCCGTCGCCGGGACTGACCCGGCGCTGTGGAACGGCGACGTGGGATACTTCCCCACCCAGTCCCCGCTTGCCAACCGCGCCGGGATGGGCGCGCTCGGTGGCCGGGACATGGCCCGCGTCAAGGCCGCGTTGGCAGCGGCCGGATACGGCGGCGAGCGGGCCGTGGTGCTGGTCGCCACCGACCTGCCGGCGCTGCAAGCCCTGGGCGAGGTCGGCGCGGACATGCTCCGCCAGGCCGGCATCAACGTGGACGTGCAAAGCACCGACTGGGGCAGCGTCATCCAGCGCCGGGCCAGCAAAGCGGCGGTGGCGCAGGGTGGCTGGAGCGTGTTCTTCACCAGCTTCTTCGGCATCGACCAGTTCACCCCTGCCACCCACCTCGGCCTGCGCGGCAACGGCGAGGCCGGATGGTTCGGCTGGCCGACGGCGCCGCGGCTGGAGGCGCTGCGCGAAGCATGGTTCCAGGCGGACGGCCTCGCCGCGCAGCAGGCCGCTGCCGCGCAGATCCAGCAGCAGGCCTTCGCCGACGTGCCCTACCTGCCGCTGGGCGAGTACTACCAGCCGACCGCGACCCGCAAGGCGCTGAGCGGCGTGCTGCGCGGCCTGCCGCTGTTCTGGAACGTCAAGAAGGATGCATGACTCGCCGCCCAGCGGTGTTTGCAGGAACCTGGGCGTTCTTGTAGCGTCAATCCCCGATGGAAACGGCTATAAAAACAGTGTTCCAAACGAACATTCCCGCGCGCCTGGACCGCTTGCCTTGGTCAAGGTTCCATACGCTCGTCGTATTTGCCCTGGGCGTCACCTGGATATTGGATGGCCTGGAAGTCACCTTGGTCGGCTCCCTGTCCGGGGCCATCCGGGAAAGCGGCATGGCGCTCAGCAGCGCCCAGATCGGCTATGCCGCCAGTTTCTACCTCGTCGGTTGCGTTGGCGGCGCGCTGTTCTTCGGCTGGATGACCGACCGGGTCGGGCGCAAGGCCATGTTCACCGTCACGGTGCTGGTCTACCTGCTCGGCACCATCGCCACCGGGCTGGCCTGGAACTTCTGGACCTTCGCCCTGTTCCGCGCCATCACCGGCGCCGGCATCGGCGGGGAGTACTCGGCAGTCAATGCCACCATCCAGGAGCTGATCCCCGCCCGCCGCCGCGGCTACGTCGACCTGCTGGTCAACGGCAGCTTTTGGATCGGCGCCGCCATCGGCGCCAGCGGCGCGCTGGTCGCGCTGGACCCGGCCGTCATGCTGCCGGCCTACGGCTGGCGGCTGGCCTTCGTGATCGGCGGCGCGATTGGCTTCGTGACGCTGCTGATGCGTCGCTGGATTCCGGAAAGCCCGCGCTGGCTGATGACCCACGGCCATCCCGAAGCTGCCGAGCGCGCCATGGCCGAGATCGAGCGCACGGTCGCCGCCAGCGCCGGCCCCCTGCCCGCCATCCCCGACCGCAGCCTCTGGCTGCGCGCCGACACCAGGAGCTGGTTCACCGTAGGCGTGAGGTCGCTGTTCGGCCAGTACCGCCGCCGCACAGTCGTCGGCGTGTCGCTGATGACGGCGCAGGCGTTCTGCTACAACGCCATCTTCTTCACCTACGCGCTGATCCTGACGCAGTTCTACCACATCCCATCCGGCCAGGTCGGCTGGTTCATCCTGCCCTTCGCCGCCGGCAACTTCGCCGGCCCGCTGCTCCTGGGCCCGCTGTTCGACAGCTTGGGCCGCAAGGCCATGATCACCGCAACCTACGTGGTCTCCGGGGTGCTGCTGATCGGCACCGGCTGGCTGTTCTCGCTCGGCGTGCTGGACGCCGTGCAGCAGACCGCCGCCTGGACGGTGATCTTCTTCTTCGCCTCCGCCGCCGCCAGCTCGGCCTACCTCACGGTCGCCGAGGTGTTCCCGCTGGAGGTGCGCGCCACCGCGATCGCCATGTTCTACGCCTTCGGCACGGCGATCGGCGGGGTGAGCGGCCCGGCGGTGTTCGGCCGGCTGATCGAGAGCGGCTCGCGCGAGTCACTGTTCTACGGCTATGCGCTGGGCGGCGCGCTGATGGTGGCCGGCGGGCTGGTGCAGGCCTGGCTCGGGCTCGACTGCCAGGGTTGCGCCCTGGAGGACGTGGCGCCGCCGCTGTGCCAGTCGGGACGGGGCGAGGGCTTCACGAACGCGGGAAGGCACCTCAAGTCGGCGTTGCCGATCTCCTGAGGCTGCGGCATGGCCGGCGAGGCGATCGTATCGTGAGCGCATGGCGCCGAAGCTGGACGAAGGCCGCCTGATGCAGGTTCAGCCAACTCCGGCGGAGCCCGCCCGGCGCGAGCAGTCCCGCTTCGCCTCCATCCTCGGCCTGCTGGCCAGCGTGCTGCTGCTGACGGTGGGCACCAACCTGCAAGGCGTGCTGCTGCCCATCCGCCGCCACATGGAGGGCTCCAGCATCCAGCAGATCGGGCTGCTGTCGTCCGGCTGGTCGTTCGGCTTCGTGCTGGCCTGCCTGGTGATCGGCCACCTGGTCAGCTCCGTGGGGCACGTGCGCAGCTTCGCGGGCCTCGCGGCGGTGAGCGGCGCCACCTCGCTGCTGCTGCTGCCGCTGGACGACGAGATGGCGTGGGTCGTGCTGCGGGTCATCATCGGCTTCTGCTTCGGCGGCCTGTCCATGATCATCGAGAGCTGGCTGAACGAGCGCAGCGGCACCGGCCAGCGCGGCGGCATCTTCGCGGCCTACATGACCATGAACCTGCTGGCCTCGCTCGCCGGCACGCTCAGCCTGACGTTCCTGAACCCCGAGGACGCCTTGCCGTTCACGCTCATGGGCATCCTCATCGTCCTCTCGGTCGTCCCCGTGACGCTCACCCGCGCGCCGGCGCCGAAACCGATCAAGCCCTACGCGATCCAGCTCCGGGCGCTGTACCGCGTCTCGCCCACCGGGGTGTTCGGCTGCTTCACCATCGGCGTGGTCGGCGGCGCGCTCGGCGGCCTGCTGCCGGCCTACGGGTTGTCCATGGGCCTCTCGTCGCACCAGGTGGCCTCCCTGCTGGCCGCAGCGCTCGTCGGCGGGGCACTGGCCTACTACCCGGCCGGGGCGCTGTCCGACCACCTGGACCGCCGCATCGTCATCATCGTGCTGGCCTGCCTGAGCGCGCTGTGCTGCGCCGTGATCGTGCAGCGGCCGAACCTGTCATCGCTCGGCGTGCTGCTCACGGTCGGCGCGTTCGGCTTCTGCCAGTACCCGATCTACGGCCTCTGCGTCGCCATCGCCAACGACCGGGTGCGGGAGCGCTCCTTCTCGAAGGTGGCGAGCGAGCTGCTGATCGTCTACGGCGCTGGCACCATCATCGGGCCGCCTCTTGCCGCCATGGCCATGAGTTACGGCGCGCGTTACCTGTTCCTGTTCATGGGGGCGCTGCTGCTCGCCTTGACGGGCTTCACGGCCGCACGCATCCGCCGCCAGCCGCGGACAGCGTCGGCGATGAAGGGGCGCAGCCACCCGTTCGAGACGGCGCCCCATTCCATGCATATGTTCCGCCCGCGACAGGGCGAGAATCAAGGCCACAGGAGCAGCGAATGATTGACATGCGGCAGATCATGGCGGCGGGGCTGGCGTTGGGAATGGCCGGATGCGCCCAGGCGAACGGCCCGGTGCTCGGGGAGTGGCGCGGCGACCAACCTGGCCGCAGTTCCAACAGCCCCAAGTCGGTCGACTTGGTGCTGAACGGCACGCCGGACGCGCAATCCGGCCACTACTACATCACCAGCACGCAGGAGAACCCGAACCTGCTTTCCAACAACGGCACACGGGAGTGGGGCGGAACCTGGACCAGCACGCCGCGGGCGGTGGATGGGCAGACGGTCAAGATCATCATCCTGCACGACCATCTGCCGGACGACGTTGGCGGCTATGCCTTGGCGGCCGATGGCCGGCTGCACGCGCTTGATCCCAACGGAACGATCAATGCGACGCCGGACGGCGCGCTTTACACGCTTTCGCCGATCCGTCCGCGCGGCGTCAACTGAAAGCCCGCCAGGGCTTGCTGCCGGGGCGGCTGATGCCGGGTGGGGGCCGGGGGTTGGCCGGGCCTGCCGGCCGCAGCGCCCTACCCGTGCGGATGCTGGGTCGCGCCCAGCTTTGCTGTCAGAAGCTGATGTGCGACTTGAAGCCGAAGATTGCCGCATCCGGGATGTTGTTCACGCCGTCCGGCCGGAAGTAGTACATGAACTCGGGCTGGAAGTTCACGCCGCGGTAGACGTGGATGTCGTAGTTGAGTTCGATGATCTCCTGGTTGGTTTGGATGCCGCCGCTGGCGCTGCCGAACACGGGCAGGCCGAACGCCCGGTCAAGCGCCTGTTGCTTGCCCAGCGCACCGCTGATGTTGGCGTAGTTGAACAGGAACCCGATGGTGTCCAGCGGCCGGGCCTTCCAGAAGTTCCGGTAGAGAGCGCCGAAGAAGGCTTGGTTGGTGTAGTTGGACAGCGCCGGGTCGGTATGCACGTAGCCACCGAGCAGCACCAGGCCATCGGTCGCCCCAGGACCGGTGCGGAGCACCATCTGATCGGCCAACGCCCAATATCCGGTCTTTTGGCCTGTGCCGTTGCTGCCGGCCCCGGCGCGCACGGATGCGGGCGTGGTAAGGTACTTGTTGTAGGTGCTGGTGTCGTAACCGAAGCCGAGCTTGTAGTGGCCGGGCATCGCCTGCCGCCCGATGGTCGGCTCGTAGGCAGCCTCGACCGGGACCATCACGCCGCTGTCGCCCGAGCCGCTGAAGAAGAAGCCGCTGCGATAGGTCGGGTAAGTGTAGGTCAGCTGGTTGACCTGATAGACGCCGGCCTGGATGTAGGTGTCAGACGTGGGGCGCACCCGCACCCGGCCAAAGAATGCCGCATCTGGGTAGGAGCTGAATCCCACGTCGGCCTCGGGCAGCGCCTTGGGGTTGCCGCAAAGGGAGTTGTTCATGAAGTTGCAGTAGAGCGGCGAGGCGGAGAAGTCGTTCAGCTCCGGCGCGCGCCCGACGGCAATGTTGACCCGGCCGTTCGCCAGGGCCTCCTCGGCGTAAAGATAGACCAAGTGGACAGCCGTGTCGCCGCCGGCGCCATAGATCTCCTGCACCTGGTTCAGGCTGTCGCCGAAGTTGGTGCCGACGTTGCTGCCCTGGCGGTTGACGATGACCAAGTGGCCGGTCAGCCCGGGTATGCCGACGAGCTTGTTGAAGTCCACGTCGGCGCCGAAGCCGACCTGGCCGGCGTAGCTGCCACTCTGCCGGGTGCCGCCTGTGACGTTGCCGGCGACCTCGGCGATGTAGTCGAACGAGAGCGTTACGCCGACGCGCGCCAGGTAGGCGCGATAGCCGCCGAAGTCAGGCAGCAGGTGCTCCGTGGCAGGCGGCGGCGGCGCCGTCAGCGGGTTCAGCTCCGTGCTGGGGCCAATGCTTAGCCCGCTGTTGATCTCCTGCGCGTGGGCGAGCGGGGCGCTGAGCCCCAGGGCCACCGCGGCCACGGCGGCGAGCGGTCGCCAGGCCTGAGACACTCTCAATTCTTTCATAACGCTTACTCCCGTTTCCCACCCAGCCACACTCAGGCTTCAGCCTGTTCACGGCGCTGTCACTTCTTTAGGGCGGTCGGCCGGAATACGACTACACAGATTTTGTCCTGAGAAGCGTGAACGCGGCCAAAACGCCGATTGAGCATAGGCGTGGCCGTTGTGCAACATATAGTCGATCAACTTGTGCTGCGCAGCAACACTTCGGCTTAAATTAGCCAGGAAGCGGCAAGCTTGCCTGCCTCCCGCCGTTCATTGGCACCATGATTGCTTCACCAGGCACAGCGACGCTGTCGCGTCCTTCCGCTCAGGAGCCACGCCGATGTCCGACGCCGTGAGACCTGCCCAGATCGTCGCAGCCATGATCGATTCCGGCGCGCTCAAGGCAAGCCTGCGGCCTGCCGAGCTGCTGGCCCGCAGCGCCCTGGCTGGCGCGCTGCTCGGAGTCGCCACCACCCTAGCCTTCCTTGCCCTGGCGCAAACTGGCGTGCCGCTCGTCGGGGCGCTCATCTTCCCAGTCGGCTTCGCCATGATCGTCGTGCTTGGGCTCGACCTCATCACCGGCAGCTTCGCCCTGCTGCCCATGGCCGTGATGGCAGGCCGCGCCACGGTGGGCCAGATGCTCGGCAACTGGCTCTGGACGTTCATCGGCAACTTTGCCGGCGCGCTGGCCTATGCCGCCCTCGCCTGGGTCGTGCTCAGCAGCGCCGGGGCGACCAACGCGGCCGCTGTCGGCGACCGATTGCGCGCCGCGGTCGAGCTGCGCACCCTGGGTTACGCTGCGCTCGGCGGCGGCGGGATGCTGACCGTGTTCGTCAAAGCCATGCTGTGCAACTGGCTGGTGTGCCTGGGCGTGACCATGGGGCTGTCCTCCACCTCGGTCGCGGGCAAGGTGCTGGGCTGCTGGCTGCCGATCCTGCTGTTCTTTGCGCAAGGCTTCGAGCACACCGTCGTCAACATGAGCCTGTTTCCGCTCGGCTTGATGCTCGGCGCCAAGGCCACGGTCGGGGACTGGTTGCTGTGGAACCAGGTCCCTGTCACGCTTGGCAACTTGGTGGGAGGGCTGCTGCTCACCGGGTTGGCGCTCGGCATGGCCTATCCCCAGCGCGCCATCCTGGCCGAAGCGACGGTGGCCGAGTAGCCGCGCCACCGAAGGAAACCAGCTTGATGGATGCCCCCGCCACCTTTCCACCCCGCACCAGCACCCGACCGCAGCAGGTCGCCATCGGCCTGCTGTCGCTGGGGCTGCTGCTGCTCGGGCTCTACACGCTGAGCACCTTCCTGAGTGCCCTCGTCTGGGCCGCCATCTTCGCCGTCGCCCTGTGGCCGCTCTACCAGCGCACCCTGGCCCGGTTCGGCGCGGACCATCACAACCTGCTGTGGCCCGCGGTGTTCACCGCGGCCGTGGCGCTGGTGTTCATCGTCCCCATCGTGCTTGCCGGGCTGCAGTTCGCCCGCGAGTTCCATGCCTTGGAGGACTGGGTCCGCGACGCGTCGGCCCATGGCATCGCCGAGCCAGCGGCGCTGCGCAAGCTGCCGTTTGGCCAGGCGCAGGTGGACGACTGGTGGCGGCAGAACCTGGCCGACCCCGGCAGCGCCAGGCAGTTGGCCGAACGCATGACCCGTGGCCGGGCCGGCAACATGAGCGAGCGGATCGGCCGCCAGGTGGCGCGGCGGCTGACACTGTTCGCCTTCACCCTGGTCACGCTGTTCCTGCTGTTCCAGCATGGCCAGGAGGTGACACGACAGATGCGCCGCGCCGCCGCCCGCACCTTCGGGCCCGGCGGCGAACGGGTCGGCCGCCAGATCGTCGCCTCCATCCACGGCACGGTGGACGGGTTGGTGCTGGTGGGCCTGGGCGAGGGCGTGCTGCTCGGCGTCGCCTACGCGGTGGCCGGGGTGCCGCACCCCACCATCTTCGGCGCGCTTACCGCCGTGGCGGCCATGATCCCGTTCGCCGCCCCCCTGGTGTTCGGCGCCGCGGCCCTGGTGCTGGCCGCGCAAGGGGCGGTGGGGTGGGGGATCGGCGTGTTTTGCCTCGGCATGGCGACGACCTTCACCGCGGACCACTTCGTCCGCCCCATGCTGATCGGCGGCGCCACCAAGCTGCCTTTCCTGTGGGTGCTGCTCGGCATCCTGGGCGGGGTGGAGGCGTGGGGATTGATCGGGCTGTTCGTAGGCCCGGCCATCATGGCGGCGCTGATCCTGCTATGGCGGGAATGGGTCGGGGCGCAGCCCGCCCCATGACCGCCGCATGACGCGGCACGTCCGGCTCAACGCCTTCGACATGGCGTGCCCCGGCCACATCCAGCAAGGCCTTTGGACCCACCCGCGCGACCGCTCGCACGAATACGGCACGCTGGCCCATTGGACGCGGCTGGCCCGCACGCTGGAGCGCGGCCTGTTCGACGGCCTGTTCCTCGCCGACGTGCTGGGCGCCTACGACGTGCACGGCGGCAGCCCGGACGCGGCGCTGCGCGAGGCGGTGCAGATCCCCCTGCTGGACCCGGCGCTGCTGGCGCCCGCCATGGCGGCGGTCACGCAGCATCTCGGCTTCGCCATCACCGTCAACCTGGCCTACGAGCAGCCCTTCCCCTTAGCGCGCCGCATGGCCACGCTGGACCAACTGACGGATGGGCGGATCGGCTGGAACATCGTGACTGGCTACCTGGACAGCGCCGCCCGCGCCATGGGCCTCGCCGGCCAGCCGCCGCACGACGACCGCTACGACCGGGCCGACGAGTTCATGCAGGCCGCCTACGCCCTGTGGGAAGGCAGCTGGGACGACAGCGCGGTTCACCGGGAACCCGGGCGCTTCACCGACCCCGCTGCGGTGCGCCGGGTGCGTCACGCCGGCCCGCATTACCGCATGGACGCGATGGCCCTGGTGGCGCCGACGCCGCAGCGCACCCCCGTGCTGTTCCAGGC